>JAGAZG010000096.1 GCA_017940105.1 Mailhella sp.
AGGATAAGTACCCTGCAGCATGGAAACAATGGGCCGACACCCTGCCATGCGAGCAACATGCCAATCGCGCAGACATTCATATTACGGAGAACACACTATGCGGGTTCTGATGCTGGGATGGGAATTTCCGCCGCATATCAGCGGCGGGCTTGGTACGGCATGCCATGGCATAACTAAAGGCCTCCTGGGCAAAGGCGCTGAGATCGTATTTGTGTTGCCCAGCCTCCGGGCTGTGCCTCAAAAAAGTGACGGATTTCTGCGTTCTGCCTCTGGCGTTTCCATAACAAGAGGATTGCGTCAGGCTGTAGATAGAATCCGGCGTGAATGGGAATATAAAAATCTGCCTGGTCTGGACGCTCATCCTATAGACTCAAATCTGACCCCTTATGGACAGTCGTCCGGCTTCACAAGCAGGAGCATTGACCCGGAACTGCTTGATGCATCCCTGCAGTCTGTGGAAGAAGTCAGCCATTTTCACGGTGGCTACCAGAAAGATCTTATGGATGAAGTTGAACGCTTCAGCGCTGCAGCAACTGCCGTGGTTCTGGAAGAACACAGGAAAAGGCATGCCGATGTCATCCACGCCCATGACTGGATGACGTATCCTGCGGCCATTGCAGCCAGCAGACTTTGCGGTTTACCGCTCGTCGTGCATTTGCATGCCACAGAGTATGATCGTTGCGGTGAAATTGGCTATGATAAAATCTACCGCATAGAACGCGAAGGCCTTCATGCAGCAGATCATGTCATTGCGGTAAGCAAGCGTACCAAGCAGATAGCCGTTGAGCGCTACGGAGTGCCTCCAGATAAAATTTCCGTAGTGTACAACGGGGTATTCCCCTTGGCCCATCCACCTGTCTTCAACATTCCAAAGCTGATCCGCCACGAAAAACGCGTGCTTTTCATGGCGCGCGTGGCCATGCAGAAAGGACCGGATTATTTTGTGGAGGCAGCCCGGCTTGTCCTTGACGCACTGCCGGATACAAGATTTATCCTTGCTGGAAACGGCGATCTGCTCCCACGCATGATCCGCCGCGCTGCAGAGCTTCGCATGGGCAGCAGATTCCACTTTCCTGGATTCATGAGAGGAGAAGATGTCCGGCACATGTATTCCATGGCTTCGCTTTACGTCATGCCAAGCGTTTCCGAACCGTTTGGCATTGCTCCGCTTGAAGCTCTGCAATGCGGCGCTCCTGTTCTGATGTCAAAGCAGTCCGGCAGCGCAGAGGTGCTGCCCAGCGCGTTTACCGTTGACTTCTGGAATGTTAAGGAAATGGCCGATACCATCATTAACATTCTCAACTACCCTGAAATGGCTGCGGCCAGCCTTAGGCTCTGCCAGCAAGAACTCAAACTGCTTACATGGGAACGAGCTGCCGACGGCATTCTTAACGTCTATGCCCGCGTCTGCCCCAAAGCCAGGAGTTAGCCATGCCTTCCATCTGCTTTTATTTTGAAGTCCATCAGCCCTGTCGCCTTCGCCCATACAGTTTTTTTGATATCGGAGCCAGCAGCAGCTACAACGATGAAGAACTTGACCGTCTTGTCATGCGTAAGGTTGCGGATAAATGCTATCTCCCCATGAACGCCCTTTTGCTGGAACTTATAAAAAGACACGAAGGACGCTTTCGCTTTACGTTTTCTCTTACGGGCACATTCATTGACCAGATGATTGCCTATGCTCCGGAAGTTCTAGCTAGTTTTCAGGAACTCGCAGGCACCGGCTGCGTGGAATTTCTGGATGAAACAGACAGTCACAGTCTTGCCGCCCTTTTTTCTGAAGATGAATTTCGCGAGCAGGTGGCTGCGCATCGCCACCGCATGAGGGAACTCTTTGGAGCAGAGCCGCGCGCATTCCGCAACACAGAGCTGATATACTGCGACCGTCTAGCCGCCCTTGTCGAAGGCATGGGGTATTCCACAATCATTACAGAAGGAGCTGATCGCATTCTTGACTGGAGGAGCCCGCGATATGTCTACCGGCCGTACGGATGCAGCAGCATCAGTCTTTTGCTGAAAAGCTATTCACTTTCTGACGATATAGCCTTCCGCTTTTCAAACAGAGGCTGGTCTGCATGGCCGCTCATGGCCGACACCTATGCCGGATGGCTGAAACAGGCCAAGGGAGACGGCAACGTTATCGGCCTTTTCATGGATTACGAAACCTTTGGCGAACACCAATGGAAAGACACCGGTATCTTTGAGTTCATGAGAGAGCTTCCCGGAAAAATCCTGGATGATCCGGAAATGGATTTTCTAACGGTTTCAGAAGCTTCAGCCCGCTATCCAGCCAGCGGGGAGCTTTCTGTACCAGAATGGATATCCTGGGCCGATGCAGAACGGGATCTTTCTGCCTGGCTCGGCAATGATATGCAAAAGGACGCCCTTAAATCGCTATATGAATGTCGCGATTTCGTAACGGCGCTCAACGATCCCCGGACAACGCAGACATGGAGACGCCTGCAAACTTCAGACCACTTTTATTACATGAGCACAAAATGCGCATCTGACGGTGATGTGCATCAGTATTTCACTCCTTACGGCTCACCATTTGAGGCTTATGCGAATTTTATGAACATTCTTGCCGATTTCAGGCTTCGCCTGCTGGCTGCAGGGCACAAATAAACGGTAAACGTCTTTTTCTGCCCCATACCCGCTGTGGCATGGGCAGTTTTTTATTTTCGGGAGAATTTATGGAACAGAAAAAAAACCAGCATCTTTTTGAAGTCAGCTGGGAGGTCTGCAATAAAGTCGGTGGCATCTATGAAGTAGTCGCGAGCAAAGCGCAGCATGCAGTGACGGCCTTTCATGGAGAATATTTTCTCCTCGGTCCAGATACGCGCCACAATACCGAATTCACTGAAACAGACGAACCAGGCTGGGATGCACTACGCTACGCGCTCAAGGACAAAGGTATGCGATGTCGCTTTGGCCGATGGGAAATTCCCGGAAGACCGAAGGTTATTCTTGTTGATGCAGGAGGTCGTTACGACTCAAATCAGCTGCTCCGCAAATTGTGGGAACGCTTTGGCGTGGATTCTCTTTCCGGTGGTTGGGACTACATCGAACCCGTGCTCTTCAGCTATGCCTGCGGCGAAGTCATAGCTGTCATCCATCAGGTGCTTGCCGCAAGAGATAAAAGCCACGGCATAGCCCAGTTTCATGAATGGATGTGCGGAGCAGGCATTCTTGCACTGAAAGAGCTAGGTCCGTCCATAGGCACGGTATTCACCACACATGCTACGGTGCTTGGCCGATCTATGGCAGGAAACGGAGTAGATATCTATGCCCGCATGGCAGAAATCTCTCCTGCACAAGAGGCAACCCGCTACAATGTCACGGCCAAATGCTCCATGGAAACCGTAAGTGCACGCGAAGCAGATGTTTTTACCACTGTCAGCGGTATCACAGCTGAAGAAGCTCGTATATTTCTTGGACGCAGCCCTGACATAGTCACAGACAATGGTCTTGACCTCTCAGCCATCCATGATTTCAGCAGGGACAGAGACTCTGCCAAAGCCAGCCGCAGACAGATGCTCAATCCGGTCTCGCGCCTGCTGCGGCAGGAGGTATCTCCAGACACCCGCATATTCGCGATTTCCGGGCGTTACGAATACCATAATAAAGGAGTCGATCTCTTTTTGGATGCCGTTGCTTCAGCGCGTGACACGCTGAAAAATTCAGAAAAAAAGCTGCTGATTCTTTTGCTGATGATGGGAGGCCACACTGGCGTCGATGAAAACGCAGCAGGAGGCAATCCTGCCGTTGTGGCCGATCCTTTAAAACCTGAAACGGGTTTTCTCACAAGCCATCACGTATTCAATGTCTCTGGAGATCCCATTCTCGGCGCATGCCACCGCCTTGGACTTGAAAACAGAGTTGAAGACAATGTCAAGCTGCTCTTTGTGCCTGCCTTACTCGACGGCAGCGACGGCTTTTTCAATATGCATTATTTCGACGTGCTTTCTGGCTGTGACCTGGGCGTTTTTCCTTCATGGTATGAACCGTGGGGATACACACCGCATGAATGTGCAGCCTATGGCGTTCCAACTGTGACAACCGATCTTTCTGGCTTTGGTCTCTGGGTTAGGCAGTTCGAATCAAGAACAGGTGCTCAGCCTGGAGTCAGCATTGTTGCACGGCGCAATGTAAGCTATGAAAAAGCAGTCGAAGAGCTCTCATCGATTATAGTCTATTATGCGACCTGCACAGAAGAAGAGCTAAACAGACAGCGACTTGCGGCTCGCAACATGGCCGGACACGCGTCCTGGAATGAATTTTTTGGTCTTTATCTCAGGGCATATGCTCTCGCCGATACCAAAGCACATGTCCGCCGTCACTCCAGCGGTGACGGTGACAATGCCATCATGAATAAAAAACTCTCTCCGCGGCCCTCTTCCATTCCTTTTCTGCGCACTATCAATGCCGTTACCAGCCTGCCCAGACGTCTTATCCGCCTGCGCGACATCGCGGCAAACCTTTGGTGGAGCTGGCAGCCTGACGCAGAAAAACTGTTTCATGACATAGATGCTGAACTGTGGGAAAAATGCGGGCATAATCCATCGTATCTAGTAGAAAACGCCTCCCTCATGCGATTAAAGACCCTTGCAGGGGACAAAGACTTTACAGACCGTCTTGACACGATTGCAAAATCCCTGGACGCATACATGGCCCAACCTCAGAGATCCATTGATCTGGGACATGGACTAACCCTTTCTGCCGACAGACCGATAGCCTATTTTTCAACCGAATACGGTTTGCATGAAAGCCTTCAACTCTATTCAGGGGGACTTGGAGTGCTCTCTGGCGACCACCTGAAATCAGCAAGCGATGAACGGATCCCGCTCGTAGGCGTAGGTTTGTTCTATCTCAATGGCTACTTCCAGCAAATACTCGACAAAAATGGCAGGCAGACCGCCGTCTACCCGGAAAATCTTCCTGCATCCCTGCCTCTCGAAGCCGTGCTTGACGCCAAGGGGGCACCAATGATCCTTTCTCTGCCACTTGGCGAGCACACTCTTTATGCTCGCATCTGGAAGCTGCAGGTCGGACTTGTGCCGCTGTATCTCATGGATACGAACGTTCCCGAAAACAGTGATGACGACAGGCGTGTCACCGCACGCTTATACGAAGCCGATCGTGATGTCAGGCTCCGCCAGGAAATTCTCCTTGGCATGGGTGGTGTTCGCATGCTCGCCATGCTTGGCATTATTCCATCAGTCTGGCATATGAACGAAGGTCATTCCGCTTTTCTTGTGCTCGAACGCCTGCGTCAGCATATCAGCGGCGACTCTCTTTCGCTTGCAGAAGCAAAAGGCCTCGTACGCAGTTCCTGCGTATTTACAACGCATACACCTGTCGATGCTGGCAATGAGCGTTTTTCTGCCGATCTTATGAGTCGTTACTTTCCGGCTTTTACAGAAAGCATCGGCATGGAATGGGGTGATTTTCTTCATCTCGGACGTCAGGACGGCGGCGATCAAAGCGTATTTGACATGACTGTTCTAGCTCTGCGCATGTCTTCTCATGCCAATGCTGTCAGCTCCATGCACGGAATGGTTTCTCGCCGGATGTGGCACAACATATGGCGTGGTTTCGACGAAGCAGAGCTTCCCATTTCGCACGTAACAAATGGCATACACATGGCCTCATATGCAGGAGCGTCTTTCCGTCCACTCCTTGAACGCTGGATAGGTAAAGACTGGGCTGCATTACACGAAACTGATGCAAGATGGAAGCAAGTTCAGTCTATCCCTGATGCAGACTTCTGGAGTGCTCGACTCGCTCAAAAGCAGGCTCTTATTGAAAAACTGCGCATTCGACTGCCAAAATCTCGCGCATATTCTTCCATTCCTGCTGAGCACCGTCCCGAATGGCTTTCAGCTCTTTCCCCGGAAACGCTTATCATTGGTTTTGCCAGGCGTTTTGCTCCTTACAAGCGTGCAACCATGATTTTTGCTGATCCTGACAGGTTAGCTCGCCTTTTAAATAATCCCGACCGGCCCGTTGCTATCGTCATGGCTGGCAAATCACATCCGGCTGACGGCATGGGTATTGGCCTTATTGAAGAAACAATACGCTGGTCGCTTGACCCTCGTTTCAAAGGCAAAATATTCTTTGTTGAAAATTACAATCTTGAGGTTTCACGCTTGCTGGCACAGGGATGCGACGTATGGCTGAATACGCCGCGCCGACCTTATGAAGCCAGCGGTACAAGCGGGGAAAAAGTTCCTGTCAACGGGGGGCTCAATCTAAGCATCTCCGACGGCTGGTGGGTTGAAGGGGATAATGGCAGCAACGGCTGGACCATCGGCCCGAAAGCAGGCTATACCACGCTTTCTGCCGAGCAAAACGATTACGAGGACGCTGAGCAGCTTTATATGACCCTTGAGGAAAAAGTCATACCACTTTTCTTCAGCAGAGATGAATCAGGCTTGCCCTGCGGCTGGCTTCAAATGGCGAAAAATTCTTTGCAGAGCCTCGTCCCCATGTACAGCAGCAGACGCATGGTGCGCGACTATATGGAAAAAATATATATTCCAGCTGCCCGCAGGGGAGCAGCCATGGATGCTGATAGGCAAGAAAAAGCCCGCTTCATGGCTGAATGGCTTCGTACAGTCCCAGGCCGGTTCAATACGGCCGTCATTCAGGGTATAGAGCTTGAAGGGGTCAATGACGATTCCATCAGCTGTGGAGAGCCTTTTAAAGTCAGGCTAGAACTTCTGACAGGAGAAATGAAACCGGAAGAACTAAAGGTGCAGTTCGTCATAGGACCAACTGACGGTACGCATTTCACAGCTGCACCAGAAGTCGTTGATCTCATTCCTGTCAG
>JAGAZG010000097.1 GCA_017940105.1 Mailhella sp.
CCGTATGGCCGACATGGTATCCCCAGTGGGCTCTGCTGCTGCTGGCCAGCACATGCACCATGCTGTTTCTCCCTAAAATTTTTGCCGTCGTGCTCACAGTATGCAAGGGAGGGGCAAAAAATTTCGGGGGGACAGCCAGGCTTTGCGCAAGCGTGATTGGCGAAGTTGTCATTTCTACGTTTCTTGCTCCAGTGCGCATGATTTTTCACAGTCTGTTTGTAGTTTCTACGATTCTTGGCTGGAAAGTCTCTTGGAATACGCAGAACAGGAGCGATGAGGGGACAAGCTGGAGCGATGCCATACGCTTCCATTGGTGGGGCACGCTGCTGGGCCTGGCATGGGGCGGCATCATGTGGCTGCTGACCCCCGGGTTTTTCTGGTGGTTTTCGCCGATAGCCGCAGGCCTCACGCTTTCCATACCGGTTTCTGTCTTTACAAGCCGCGTAAGCTGGGGAATTGCAGCGCGCAGGCTTGGACTGTTCATAACGGCTTCGGAACTTTCAGAAGCGCCTGAGCAGGCGCATATGCACAGGGTGCTTACGTTGCCCGATCGCTATACCCCGTTTTTGATTGAAAACACGCGCGGTTTTACGCGAGCCGTTGTCATACCTTCTGTCCATGCGCTCCATCTGGCGCTCATACGGCGTAAAGAATGGGAGCGTCCCATTGGTGCGGAAAACGGCAGGAAAAGGCAGGAACTTCTTAATAAGGCCCTGCAGAAAGGCCCTCATGGCCTGAACCGCAAAGAAAAGTCCGCATTGTTGCTTGATCCCAGGCTGATGCACGAATTGCACGGCAAAGTCTGGGAACTTGACCCTGAACGGGGCAGGGAATGGGGAGTGGCTCAGAACTAGCCTGTGCGCTGCGAGCCTGTAAACGGAAGCGCCTGAAAGGCATTTTAGCCGGCAGGCATGCTTTTCAGGCAGAGGCCTTTTTGCCTTTTCCGCTGATGCCGAACTGCTTCATTTTCCTCTGCATTGTTCTGAGGTTGAGGCCGAGGCGGGATGCGGCTTCTCCCCTGTGCCACCGACATGCTTCAAGCGCCTGCAAAATGAGCTTTTCTTCAAGCTTACTGACGGCTTCTTCAAGGGTGACCCCTTCTTTTAAATCTGGCAGGAGCATGGCGATAGGTGTGCGTGCAGCCTCGCCGAGCGTATCAAGCGACGCTTCGCCAAATGCAGCGAAACGGTCAAGAAAGTTATGCAGTTCCCGGACATTTCCCGGCCAGTTGTAACGTTCCATGGCCAGGCGTACGTTTAAGGGGATGTCCAGCTGTTCACCGCGTTTTTCCTGCCATGCCGCCGTAAGCAGCGGAATATCGCCGGTACGCTCCCGCAGGGGCGGTATGGTTATGGCCAGGACATGTATGCGATAGTAAAAATCTGCCCGCATCCTGTTTTCTTTTACCATGCGGCTCAGATTCTGGTTGGTTGCCGCTATGAGCCTGAAAGACGATGTGCGTGGCGTATGGCTGCCTACGGGCATGTACATTTTGTTTTCCAGCGTGCGCAGCAGCTTGACCTGAAGGTGAAGGGGCAGCTCGCCTATTTCATCCAGAAACAGCGTGCCGCCGTCAGCCGCCGCTATGTACCCTTCCTTGCTGCCAGATGCTCCTGTGAAAGCGCCTCTGGTATGTCCAAAAAATTCGCTTTCCAGCAATGTTTCAGGTATGGCGCCGCAGTTTACGGGCACATAAGCTCCCTTTCGCCCGCTGAGCGCATGTATGGCGCGGGCGGCGACGTCTTTGCCTGAGCCGGTTTCGCCATAAATAATAACGTTGGAGTCGGTCTTTGCGGCCTTGAGCATAAGTTCATATACGCGGCGCATGCCTTCGCTCTGTCCAACAAGCCCCCCAAGTCCGAACAGCTTGGATGTAGAATCGACAAACTGCCTGTTTTCTTCACGCAGGCTGAGCTCCATAAATTTTTGTTCACTGATGTCCATCATCAGCCCTTCAAGATACCAAAGGCCTCCGTCTGGATCGTATACGCCTTCTCCCTGGTCCCACACCCATTTAATAATGTTTCCGGGCAGAATGACGCGATACATGACCTGGTATGGCTTGTGGGCTATGACGCTTTCGTGAATCTCTCGTCTCATGCGGTACAAGTCATCGGGGTGCGTCATGAGCTCTATGACGTTTCTATTTTGTTCAAGCATATCCTGGGGCGGAATGCCCAGAAGGGACAAGCTTCCCTCGCTCACAAATTCCAACGAATAGCTGAAATATTCCGTTCCGTCGTTATCTATGGCCCTGCTGGCGCGGCAGCGATAGGCCAGCCCCGGTATGTGCGCAAGAAGACGGTGGTAGCTTTCTTCAACCGTAGGAGTAAATGTGCCTGGAGTCATGCTTACGCTCCTTGAACGACTGCCGCTGCAGAAAAGCAGGAGAAGATTTTTCCTGTAAAGGGATTTGTTGCCGTCAAGCCTAAGGCTGGATTATTGCGCCTTCTTCGCAGCGGATGGGATGGGTGTGCAGGCGTTCGCCCAGCTGCCTTCTTCTTTTCTGTATTTCAAGCAGCATTTTTTCTTTGTCTTTGCAAAGATAGCCGCGGAGGGGGACAACGTTGGAGGGATGAAGGCCAAAAATAAGGCAGCCTTCCAACGTCAGTCTTTTTAGAAGAATCTCTTCTTCCAGCAGGTATTCTTCAAATGTGCTTTCTTCAAAGGAACCGTTTTGCATTTCTTCAAAAAGCGGGCATCCGGGATCGGCATGCACGGTTCCTGTAAAGATTAGGGACACTTTTGTCTTGTTCAGAAGATCTGCTGTGGCTTCGGCATGTTCTCTGAAATGCTTTGCTCCGGCAGCACCGAGAATGACGTTTACGCCATACGACATGCCCGCCCTGTCAAGCCGTTGCAGTTCATGGAGAGCCTGCCCTGCAGAATAGCCTTTGTTCATGTGAATAAGGACGGATTCCAAGCCGCTTTCAAGGCCTATATTGAGATCGTTGACGCCCAGCGCCCTCAGCTGCTTCAGCTCGTCATCCGTTTTGCCTTGTATGTTTCTGACAGATGCGTACATGGCAATGGTGTCCACGGCGGGCAGGTGGGAGCGGATCAACTGCGCAATATGCGCAAGATCATGCGCACTGAGGACAAAAGCATCCCCGTTTACCAGAAAGACGCGCCTTGCATGCGGCAAAAATTGACCGGCTTCCCGTATGTCCTGCTCAATTTGCTCCATTCTTTCGATCTGAAAGGGAATATCCCTGTACATGGTGCAGAAAGAGCACCTGTTGTGCGAGCATCCCTGCGTGACCTGCAGCAGGAGAGAGTCTGCTTCAAATGGCGGTCTGTACGTTATGCCTGTGTATTTCATAAGCCAGTTCCTGGTTTGGCATTTGTCTGAAACAACGTAACGGAGAGGAAGCGTGATGTAAACGGATAGCAGTGATGTGCGGATTTTTTTGGAAGCAGCCAAAAAGAAGAAGGCTTCTGAAAATTATTTTCAGAAGCCTTGTTAAGTCATTTTGCCTTGGCTAGGCTTTTTTTCCGCGTGCCGCTATTTTTTCATACAGGGCGTCGGGCAGTTCCATGGCCTGGCCTTTCTTTTCTTCGCGCAGAGCGAAGCGGCGTGCGCCTGGCAATCTGGTTCCCGGCTGGTCTGTGATCTGGCGCACCAGACGTTCCAGAGTCTTTGGAAATTCGGGATTGAAACTGGCAGGATTGATCACTATAAAGCTTTGCCCAATGCCGGGAGCCGGACCTTCTGCTTCAAAGAAGGAACTGGCTTCAAACGCATGGTTGGAATTGGTAAGGGTTGCTGAGAGTATTTCAACCATCAGGGCAAGCGCCGCGCCCTTGGCATCGCCAAGCGGAACCATCGTGCCTTTCAGGGCCGCTTCGGGGCTGGTCGTCGGCTTGCCGTCTGCATCCAGCGCCCATCCTTCGGGTATGGAATCAAGTCCTTTTTGCTTGGCGTTCATGATTTTGCCGCGGGCGACTTTGCTGAGTGACATGTCTACAACGATGGGAGCTTTTTCGTTGGGGCAGCCAAAGGCAAGGGGGTTGGTGCCAAAGCTGGCCTTTGAGCCTCCCCATGGCGCCATGGCAGAAGGCGTGTTGGAAAACGCGAGGCAGATGAGCCCTTCACGAGCCATGCGCTCAACATAGTGCCCAAGCATTCCGCAATGGTGTGAGCGGCGTACGCCGAGCATGGCAATGCCATACTGCTTTGCCAGCGGAGCTGTTGCTTTCAATCCTTCGTCTATGGCTGGAAAAGCGTAGCCATTGCATGCGTCGACAAGCGTGATGGCAGGAGAGGGGTGCGATATCTGAGGACGCGCGTCAGCTTTGACTTTGCCGCTGAGTGCCTGATCCACATAGAAAGGTATGCGGGAAAATCCATGGGACGGCATGCCGTCCAGTTCGGCAAGAAGAAGTGCATCCGTAACACAGGCTGCGATGTCTTCAGGGACACGGGCCGCAAGAAATGCGTCCATGCCGAGTTTTTTCATATCATCGTATGTAAGTTTCATGTCTGTCTCCGTGGTAAAAGGGATTAGTTTTCCGCCAGGGCGGCAGCGACTTTTTCTGCTATCATGGCGCTGACGCGAGTATTGGATTCTTTTGTTACGCCGGCAATATGCGGGGTGAGCAGGCAGTTGGGCGCGTCGGCGAGCGGAGAACCTGCCGGCAGTGGTTCTCTGGCAAACACGTCTATCATGGCGCCGCCCATTTTTCCTGAACGCAGGGCTTCTCCAAGAGCTGCTTCATCGACTATGCCGCCGCGGGAACTGTTGATGAGAAACGCGCCATTTTTCATAGATGCAATGCGTTCGGCATTGAAAAGGTTTCTGGTGCTGTCAGTAAGCGGCACATGAAGGCTTATGGCGTCTGACTGTGCGAGCATGTCTTCAAAGGAGACCGGTGTCACCTTATGATCCTGCCAAAGAGGAGCGTCGGCTGCTATGAAGGGGTCGTAGGCGATGACCTTCATGTCAAAGGCTTGCGCTCTGCGGGCAACATCGCGGGCAATGCCTCCAAAACCGAGCAGTCCCAGCGTCTTCCCAAAAATTTCTCCGCCCTGCATGGTTGCCCTGGGCCATTGCCCTGCGGCAACTTCTGAACAGCGCTGATAGCAGCCTCTTGCGAGCATGAGAAGGCCGGCCATGACATATTCGGCAACAGACACGCTGTTAGCTCCTGTAGCCGGTATGACGGCAATGCCCCTTGCTTTGCAGGCGGCCACGTCTATATTATCAAGGCCAACCCCAAGCCGACCAACTGCACGCAGATTTGGGGCGGCGTCAAGCAATGCCCCGCGGACCTGAGTTTTATTTCTTACAATAAGCGCATCGCAGTCTTGAAGAAGAGAAAGAAGTTCTTCCTGCTTGTCCACCAGGGTTTTGTCGTAGGTAACCTGGAATTTGTCTTCAAGGCTTTTAACAGCGTTCGTATCCATGAATTCAGATATGACGATTTTTTTCATGCAGCAACTCCTGAAAAAAGGTTGAGGTTCAACTACCATGAATGGTTGACAATGGCAAAAAGGGAAGAGTAGTATATTATATATTTCACAAGAGAGAAGATACCATGCCGTCAGCCAGAACTTTGACATTTACGCCGCTTTATTCGCAGATTAAGGCTTCTATTTTAAGCCGGATTGCCGGCGGCGAATGGGGGCCCGGCAGTTTTTTGCCAAGCGAAATAGCCCTTGCTCAGGAATATGGCGTAAGCCAGGGTACACTGCGCAAGGCTCTTAATGAGCTTACGCTTGAAAAGCGCCTTGTTCGTTTTCAGGGCAAGGGAACCGCTGTGGCTGTTCTTGATGCAGACAGTTCTCTGTTTCCGTTCTTCATGCTTTATGACGCCGATGGTAACCGTGTCTACCCTCTTTCGCACACCGACAGCATATTGCATGACAGAGCTTCAGAAGCCGAAGCGTCATGCCTTGGAATAGAATCCGGTGCAGAAGTTATCCGCATCCACCGCGTGCGCGTGCTTGAAGAAAAGCCGGTCATTAACGAGCAGGTCATTCTTCCAGCCTTTCGCTTTCCCGGATTTGATCTGGATCTCAACAGGCTTCCCAACACCCTGTATGAATTCTATTATCAGAAATTCGGCATCATGGTGATTCGCGCCCGCGAAGAACTGGGCGCCGTGCTGCCCGGCCCTTCAGACCACAAGTACCTGCATGGCATTTCCGGCAAGCCGCTCCTCGAAGTGAGGCGCAAGGCGTTTGATGTTGACGGAAATATTGTCGAGTTGCGCTTGAGCCGTATCGATACAGAACGCCATCATTACCGCATTGAGCTGCATTGACGCTTGCTTGCTGTATTTTTTTGGAAAAGGCGGGGCATTCTGAAACGCCCCGCTTTTTTTATCTGCTTTAAAGAAAACTGTACTAATAAAGAAGGGCATGCCGGAAGGCGAGCGTCTCCCCGGCATGCCCTATGTGACGCACTTAAGGCCTTAAATCAGTCCATTAGGCGCTTTCGTACAGGCGGGTCATAACGAATTCCTGATGCTTCAGGGCTTCAGCGTTCGTCAGACGGCCGTTGATGGTCTTCATCATGATGTCAAGCAGCTTGTCGCCGGCCTGGTCAAGGTTCATTTCACGGCGCAGGATGCCAGACACGTCGAGGTCGATGTGTTCGTTCATGGTGCGGACAGTGCGCGGGTTGGCGGACAGCTTGATCACGGGGATGATGGGGTTGCCGATGATGTTGCCCTGACCAGTGGGGAAGAAGTGGACAACAAAGCCTGCGGCGGCAGCCAGGGTGATCATTTCTGCGGCAGCGGAAGAGGTATCCATGAACCAGAGACCGGGATGGGTCGGGCTTTCAGCCTTATCCAGGCAGCCACACACGGTGCATTTCTTGCCAATTTTCTGAATATTGCCCATGGCCTTTTCTTCGATGGTGGTCAGGCCGCCTTCGATGTTGCCCTTGGTCGGCTGAGAGTCGCAAAGGTCGTCAACCTTGTGGTCATCGACAACCTTGGCATAACGGTCGAAGAAATACTGGAATTTCGCACGGATTTCAGGAGTTTCGCAGCGGGCGGCAACGAGGTTTTCACCGCCGGTCAGTTCGGTGGTTTCACCGAACAGCAGGGTCAGGCCCTTGGCCCACAGCTTGTCGAAGGCATTGCCAACGGTGGGGCAGGAAGCGGCACCGGAGGTGGTGTCTGATTCACCGCATTTGCAGGAAACCCACAGATCGGTCAGCGGGCATTCTACACGCTGCAGGGCAGAAGCATACTGCACAAATTCTTTAGCCTTCAAAGAAGCGAGGCGGATCGTTTCCAGGTCGCCATGCTGTTCGATGCCGAATCCGGCAACAGGCTTGCCAGTCTTGGCAATGCCTTCGACCACGCGGTCAGTCCAGACCTTTTCAATTCCAATGACGATCACTGCAGCCACGTTGGGGTTGCAGCCAGCGCCGATAAGCGTGCGGAAATGGAGGTCAAGGTCAGCACCAAACTGAAGGCGGCCATAAGGATGGACGATGGGAAGACAGTCACGGACGTTGTTGGCAACTGCGTTGACGGCGGCCTGGGAAAGGTCGTCGAGGGGCATGATGATAACGTGGTTACGGACGCCGACGCGGCCGTTATCACGGCGATATCCAAGGAACGTGTCTTTCATGTTTACCACCTCTTGGTCTTCAGGTTATGAACGTGGACGTGTTCACCCTTCTTAATCGGGTTAACAACCTTGCCGATGACAATGCCGTACTTGATGACATCGTCGCCGACATTGAAATCTTTCAAAGCGACCTTGTGACCGATCGGAATGTCATCGAGAATCGTCATGCTGAGGTCTTTGTCCCCATCCATGAGCCAGCCGGAATATTCCTTGCCGCCTTTCAAGCCTTCGATGACCACGACGCCAACGGTATCGTTAGCTTCATGAACAACGTACTCTGTAGCCATAATAGCCTCCAATATTGTTCTGCCCCGCGAAGGGGCGTTAAACAGCAACTCTCGCACTACTCTTCGTGATGTCGGCCATGGCTTCCATGGCAGGTTCAGAGGCCCGAAGTGTTTATGTTGAAAGTTGGATGACGTTTTTTGTTTAACATATCTTATATAAGACTTGCAAGCAAAAAACCTGACGAAATTTTACCAGAGCGCTCCCTGCGGCGTAGGTACGGACATGAGCTTGACAAAGCCCAGCCAGACCAAAAAGCTGAATCCACCGCCAAAAAGCACAGAATGGACCAGCGCCTTCACAGGGCTGACGCTTTTGAACACCAGCACAAAGTAGGTGATGGCAAGAAATGCTCCGGTTGAAACCCAGTAGCCGACGATGGGAATGGCAAGTGCGTAAACGACGGCCATGAAGGCCACCCAGAAGATATTGCCCCAGTGTTCACCTGCGCACTGCCCTTCCGGACATTCTTTGCAGCGTTCCAAGATGCCTTTTGCCAGATAATAAATTCCGCCCCATGCTATAATGGCAATCAGCAGCACGGGAAAGGCAAAGCTTACGCCGTCGCCGTCTTTATCCATCTGAAACCAGAACGCCGCCGCAATGGCGAGAAAACCTATTCCAGAACCGAGGTCTGCCGTGCTTTTAAGCATTGCCAGCCTCCTTTGCGTTTTTCCTGTTCTTATATTTTAACAGGAATGGAGTCGCCAGAGAAAGGCAAAGTGCGGCAATGAGCACCTTGTTTACATTCCCTTCCGTCATTACCTGCAGCAGTCCGCCGTCGGCCGCCATGGCAAGATCAAAGCATTTGCCGAGATTTTCTTCGATCATGGGGCCTAAAATGACGCCGAGCGCCATTGCGCCCGTGTCCCATCCCCAGCGGCCGCCGAAGAATCCGATGAAGCCGAAAACCACGACCATCCACAGGTCTACGTAGGAGTTGCCTATTGCGTAAGCTCCAATATACGAGAGCACGACGATGGCCACGGCCACGAATGTCAGCTTGATGTTTAAAAGGCGGGCCATGATGGAGCAGAGCAGAAAGCCCACGGGTATCATGAGCAGGTTGCCAGCAAACTGGCTGAAGATGAAGGTATAGGCCAGTTCGCCTGATGTAGTGAAGATTTTAAAGCCTGGCGTTACGCCATGTGCCATGAGCGCGCCCAGAATGACGGCTGCCACGGCACTGCCCGGTATGCCCAGCGTGAGCATGGGGATGAGTGAACCGCCGATGACGGCATTGTTTGAACTTTCAGAAGCAGCCACACCTTCAATGGCTCCTTTGCCGTAGATTTCGGGCGTCTTGGACCAGCGCTTGCTTTCGTTGTACGAAATAATGGAGGCAATTTCTCCGCCTGCGCCGGGCAGCATGCCGATCAGCGTACCCATGATGGATGAGCGCACAAGAATGCCCTTGCATTTTTTTGCAAGATAGCCGGCTACTTCGCGGAAGGCTCCCTTATGCGGCCTGTAGTCAGCCACGTATTCCCTGCGGCTGCCAATCAGAACCAGCACCTGCGAAAACGAAAAAAGGCCTATCATGCAGGGGATGACGGCAACGCCCTGAACCAGTTCGTATATGCCGAACGTAAAGCGCACGGAACCCGTATTGGGATCCATGCCGATGGTGGAGAACAAAATGCCGATCGCTCCTGAAACAAG
>JAGAZG010000098.1 GCA_017940105.1 Mailhella sp.
GGTTGTTGGTGGTCACGCCATGAAGAGAGAGAAAACCTTTTGCTCTGCGCCGCTGTTCCGGTATGGGCACTTTCATGTCGCCGCGCAGATAACGGGCTGTCAGAGAATCAGAGTTTTTCAGAAGCTCAGGAACGGGGCCTGCAAAAATAAGCTCGCCACCCTGAGATCCGGACCTAGGACCCATTTCAATAACTGTATCTGCTTCAAGAATGGTTGCCTCATCGTGTTCCACCACAAGCACTGTGTTCCCTCGTTTCTGAAGGCTGCGCAGAGTGCTGATGAGACGCTCGTTGTCACGCGGATGCAGACCTATGGAAGGTTCGTCCAGAACATAAGTCACGCCTACAAGACCAGTGCCTAGTTGAGACGCCAGGCGAATGCGCTGAGCTTCTCCGCCGGAAAGAGTGATCATTGAGCGTCCGAGCGTAAGGTATTCCAGCCCGACGTTGATCATAAAGCCAAGCCGGTGTGTCAGTTCCTTCACCAGTGGTTCTGCAACTTGCGCATGCCTGCCCGCAAATTTCCTGCTTTTTATCCATTCAAGTGCGCGGTCAATGGGCATGGAGCAGAATTCTTCAATGTTCAGTCCGTCTACGCGTACAGAGAGGGCATCGCCGCGCAGTCGGGTACCGTGGCAGGTGGGGCATTCTACTTCATAGCTGAACCGGCTGAGCATTTCGCTCCATGCATCGCCGCGGGTCATGCGCTGTTCAAGCAGCCACATGACGCCGGGCCAGTGCGTGAGGGAAAGTCCTTCGCCGCCGCTGTCACGGTTCAGAGCTGTGCCCCCAAGGTAATTGCGCCGCAGGCTTCCTGTGCGGGTGATGCCGCCAGGTTCTCCATTAAAAAGAGCTTTGCGCGCCTTGTCATGAAAATCTTTCAGAGGAGTGTCCATGGTCACGCCCTGGCGTTCGCACAAGGCTGCCATGGCCTTGCCATATTTGGCCATGAAATACGGTGATGAAAAAGGAGCAAGGGCTCCCTGCCTCAGAGAAAGTTTTTCATCCGGGACGATGAGCCCCTGGTCAAAAGCCACCACGGTGCCTATTCCCAGGCATTGCGGACAGGCACCCTGCGGACTGTTGAAAGAAAAAAGCTGGGGGGAAGGTGCAGGGGCGCTGAAATGGCACTTTGGGCAGACATTTTCGGTAGAGTAGACGGAATCGGGTTTGCCTTCCATGTTCAGGATGGCGCGGCCATTGCCGTAGCGCAGGGCTAGCTCAAGAGAGTCTGCCAGCCGTGTTCGCATGTTAGAGCGTACGACAAGCCTGTCGACGACCAAGTCTATAGTGTGTTTTTTGTTTTTATCCAGCGTCGGCACTTCGTCTATGTTAAAGATCTGCGCTTCGTTGCCCAGAGTGGCAACGCGTACGCGTACAAATCCGTCAGCCCTCAGTTTTTTCAGCCTGTCGGCATGTGTGCCTTTCTGCAACTCCACAAGAGGAGCCATAAGGAGTATGCGCGACCCTTCGGGCAGCCCCATGATGTCGGCTATGATCTCGTCCTGCGCACGGGCTTCAATGGGCGTGTTGCAGTGCGGACAATAAACCTTGCCTAGACGGGCGAAAAAGACCCTTAGAAAATCGTAGACTTCTGTTACCGTGCCTACCGTGGAGCGCGGGTTATGGGCCGTAGTCTGCTGTTCAAGAGAAATGGCTGGGGAAAGCCCCTCTATCTTATCGACCAGGGGCTTGTCCATTTTTGGCAGGAACATTCGCGCATAGGTCGAAAGAGATTCCACATAGCGGCGCTGACCTTCGGCATAGACGATGTCAAAGGCCAGTGTTGATTTGCCTGACCCGGACGGGCCGCAGACGACGACCAGTTTGTCCCGGGGGATATCTACGCTGATGTTTTTCAGGTTGTGCTGGCGTGCGCCGGCGATTCGTATGCAGGGGCAGGAATCAGGCAGTTTTCGAAAAGGCATGGAATATTCCGATAGGCAATAGAGTTTTGGTCAGTGTTTCTGGCTCTTCAGGAGCGTTACCCGCCGCAGCACGTTTTCATAATAGGGGTCATGTTCTGTCAGCTCCATGGAGCGCTGGCAACGGCTGTTCATTCGCAGAAGAAGCACGTCGAGCTTTTGCATCTGGCGCAGTTTTTCTGCAGTGTCCCCGCATTGCTCCAGAAGGTCAAGCAGAGAATTTATTTCTTTCCGGTCTGCAATTTCAGGGGGAACATAGCCTGCATTTTTTAGTACGCTGTAGGCCATGCGCAGTTCTTCTGGAATGGCGCTTTGGTCTTCAAGTGTAAGGGGTTTTCCTTCGCCGCTCAACTTATCGAAAGCACCTTCTTCCTGTGCCTGGCGAATGAGGCGTTCTGCCTTTTCAGCCATGAAGTGCAGAAAATTTTCCGACATACAGCCCCCGTGCCCTGCATATACCAAGCGATTGTGTTTTTTTTTCAATGCTGCGGGTGTTTTCTGCTTCTGGAGCGTTTCTGCCGCAGATGCAGAAGCTTTTCAGCAACATGCACCAGTGTCATGCCGCAGACGATTCCGCCCGCTATGGCTGAGGCCAGAAAGAGCGTGTAGATGATCTGATGGGTAAAATCAAGCCAGGCACCATCAACAGTAAAGCGCATGGAACGGTATAGCGATGCTCCCGGTACAAGTGGAATGGCTGCGGGAACGAGAAAAACAGTGGAAGGCGTCCGTTTAAGGCGGGCAAGGCATTCTGCATAGATGGTAAAGCACATGGAAGCGGAAAAAAAGCGCAGCACGTCGCCCTGATACCATGGTCCGATGGCAAGGTATACTGACCAGCCCAGCAGACCGCCGAAACCAGCGGCAAACAGACGGGCCGGAGGAACATTGAAAAGCAGGGCAAAGCCGATGGAACCGGTAAAGGCCGTGGCAAGCTGCACTATCCAGACTTCAGGCATGGCATTCCTTAGAATATGAGCGTGGGCAAGGCAAAGCCCAGGGCTATAAGCGCTGCCAGCAGAAATGCGTTGCAAAACCCCAGCAGGGCAGACAGCGTATCTCCGCTGAAAATGTCCCGTATGGAGTTGGTGAGTTGCATGCCTGGTATGAGCAGCATGATGTTGCCTATGCTGATCATGCCTGCATTATCGCCAAATCCGAAAGAAACGGCAAGGTTGGCAAGCAGTCCTCCGCAAAACGACCAGAATACGGCAGCTACCATGGGTGGGAGTTCAAGCAGCCGTGAAACGAATTCCATGCATTTGAGAAAGACGCCGATGACAGCAGAAGCCGCTGCATCCTGTGGTGACCCGCCGAAAAACAAAGTGAAAGACAGGGAAATGAGCGCATACACGGGGATTTTTGCCCTTTCGCTGATCCCTGGCGTATTGTTGCATATTTCATCCAGTTTGCGTTCAACGGTATCAAATGTGGGCATGACAGTGCAGATGCGTCTGGAAAGGCTGTTGAGCCGCGAAAGCTTGTACAGATCGTACTGCGTAGAAACTATGCGCCGGGTTTGAGTGACTGCGCCGAACACAGGTGAATAAGCCGTGACCACAATGTTTGTCGTAATGACAAAAACCTCGACGCGTTCAGCCCCATACGCCTTGCATATGCGCCGTATGCTGTCTTCAACCCGGCTTACTTCTGCGCCGCTGCGCAGCATTTCTTCGCCTATGTTTAGAGCGTTAAAAAGGAATTCACGCGCGTAATCAGTAGTGGAAACATGCTGCTCCGCAGCTTTTTTGTTCAGGTAATAAGCAGCCATGTCTTCCCCGTTATACGTTACTGCCGGCTCAGTCAAGCTTTTACTTGGCCGGATGAAAACGGCACATTGACAGAACACGGGGCGCAGGGCAAGGTAGGGATAGGCAATGCAGCGTGCAATGGCACAGCATTGCAGAAAACATTTTGAGAAGCATGGATGAGGAGAAGTCATGGAAGATCAGCAAAGCCGCGTTCAAAAGGCGGCGCGGGATTCCCTTTCGCAGAGCGCTCAAAAAAAACATCTGCGCACTGTTGCACTGTGGTTTGCGGCCATGGCGGCAGGCGCTGTTTTGGGCTGCATGCAGGTTCCGCAGATTGATGAGTTTTTTAATTTTGTCGCCACGGTGTTCACGCGGCTGTTCCAGTTTATTGCCGTGCCAGTCATAGCGCTCGCAGTGATGACCACGCTTGCAGCACTGGGCGCACAGAAAGAAACCGGCAGGATATTCGGTCATGCCGTCTGCTATACACTTGCTACAACCATAGCAGCTGCTGCCGTTGCGCTTGCGCTTTATGTAATCGTTGCTCCGGGCAACGTTCCCTCTGCGGTTACGGCACAAGGCGGAGCGGCCATACCCAAGAACCTTGGCAGCCTTTCGTACTATGATCATTTTCTTTCTGTCGTGCCCAACAATATTCTGCAGCCGTTTGTTTCGGGCAACGTGCTTTCCATCTTGTTCATAGCATCGGCTGTGGGGCTGGCACTGGCCTTCATGCCTGAAACAGATAATAAGAATACGCTCATTCGCGTTGTCAACGGCCTTCAGGAACTTTTGTTTACGCTTATCCGTGCGCTGCTTGCCGTGCTGCCCTTTGGCGTCATGGCCTTTACCGGCCAGCTGGCGGCACAGATAGAAGCCGGCGTCGTCGTCGGTGCCTTGGGCAAATATGTTACCGTAGTTATCGGCGGCAACCTGATCCAGTTCTTTATCATACTCCCGCTCTTCCTGTTTGCCCGCGGTCTCAATCCGCTGCGCATAGGCAGGGGCATGTTTCCCGCGCTTGCCGTGGCGCTTTTTTCTAAAAGTTCTGCGGGCACGCTGCCTGTTACCCTTGCCTCTGCAGAAGACAACCTGGGCCTTGACCGCCGCGTGACACGCTTTGTGCTGCCTATCTGCACGACCATCAACATGAACGGATGCGCCGCTTTTATTCTGGTCACGTCGCTGTTTCTCATGCAGAACGCCGGCCTTGAGCTGAGCATGGGCACCATGATTGTGTGGCTTTTTGTGTCTGTTCTCGCCGCTGTGGGCAACGCGGGCGTGCCCATGGGCTGTTTTTTTCTTACGCTTTCTCTGATGTCTTCGATGAATGTTCCCGTGGACCTCATGGGTGTTATTCTGCCCATCTATGCGGTCATAGATATGATTGAAACATGCGTAAACGTCTGGTCCGATTCCTGCGTGGCGAGCATGACGGATAATGATCTCCACGGACGTTTGCCGGCAATGCCGGCATCTGCCGGAGTATAGCTTGAACCAATGGCGGGCTCTGTGCCCGCCGTTTTGCTTAAAAACGCTTTTTCCCAGGGAGGCGGCATTGGCTGCAACGCGCAGAGAACACGATTTTCTTGGAGAACTGGAAATTCCTGCAGACGTGTACTATGGCATCCAGACGTGCAGAGCCGTGGAGAATTTCAGAATATCCGGCATGGCGATTTCGTCTTTTCCTCGTTTTGTGCAGGCCTTTGGCTATGTAAAAAAAGCCGCGGCCATGGCTAATATGAGGCTAGGCGTGTTGCCTGAAAGCATAGGAAAATACATATGCCTCGCCTGTGACCGAGTGATCGCCGGCGAGTTTACCAATCAGTTTCCCGTTGATGTTTATCAGGGCGGTGCGGGCACATCGTGCAATATGAATGCCAATGAAGTGATCGCTAATGTTGCGCTGGAAATGATGGGAAGGTCAAAAGGCGAGTATCAGTTCTGCCATCCCAATAATCACGTAAATTGTTCGCAGTCGACAAACGATGCTTATCCGACCGCCATGCGCATGGCGTTGTACGCTACTCTTACGGATTTCATGGACGACATGGAATACCTGAAGGACGGATTTGCACTGAAGGCCGAAGAATTCAGGAATGTGCTGAAGATGGGGCGCACGCAGATGCAGGATGCCGTTCCCATGACGCTGGGCATGGAGTTTGCGGCCTGGGCGGCCACAATTGCCGAAGACATACGTCGTATCGGAGAAGGGCGCATTCAGATCAGCGACATTAACATGGGAGCAACCGCTATAGGCACAGGCATCAATACTCCAGAGGGGTATGCCCCCTTGGTGACGGAAATCCTTGCCAGGATCTCAGGGCTGCCCCTGGTCATGGCAGAAAATCTGGTGGAAGCTACCTTTGATGCTGGAGCCTACGTACAGATATCCGGTCTGCTTAAGCGATTTGTCGTCAAGCTTTCCAAGATATGCAACGATTTGCGCCTGCTGTCTTCTGGACCATGCTGCGGTCTGAACGAAATCAACCTGCCCCCGCGTCAGCCTGGTTCTTCCATCATGCCAGGCAAGGTAAATCCTGTTATTCCTGAAGTGGTCAATCAGGTCTGCTTTGACGTCATTGGGCGGGACGTGACCATTTCCATGGCGGCGGAGGCGGGGCAGCTTGAGCTGAACGCTATGGAACCCGTTATAGCCTATTCGCTGTTTTCTTCCATTAGCCATCTGGGCAGGGCCTGCCGCACGCTTCGGGATCTTTGCATAAACGGAATTACTGCCAACGCGGATCATTGCCTGCACATGATGAAAAATGCCATAGGGCTTGTTACGGCGCTTACGCCGTATATTGGCTATGAACGTGCCGCCATGATAGCGAGGGAGGCAAAGGATAACGGCATGTCTGTCTATGATCTGGTGGTGCAGATGGAATTCATGACGCCGGAAGAAATGAACGAGGTTCTCAGTCCCGAACGCATGCTGCGTCCTGGCGAAAATAAGGCTCTGCAGGAAAAGATAGCTGGGCGTTTTTCACGGAGTTTGCATCTGGATCATTCCTGTTCTTCCATGCATTCAGCTAGATAATAAAGGATGGAAGAATTGCGGTACAGATTGCTATGCACGGATTTGGACGGGACACTGCTGACAGGTAAAAAAACAATTACGGCATGGACCAGGAATGTCCTTATAAAAAAGCAGGAACAAGGACTGGTGCTTGCCCTTGCCTCCGGGCGTACAGTGCCCGGCATATGGCCGTCTGCGCGTGAACTTGAGCTGGGTTGCCATGGTGGCTATATACTGGCTTTTAACGGCGGCCGCATAGTAGAGTGCTCCACGGGCTTGACCATCCGCAACACATGCATTCCCGACGGGGCAGTTAAGGAGCTTAATTGTTTTGCAAGGGAGTATGGTTGCGATTTGCTCACATACGGTGAAGATTTTGTCATTACCAATGGCATGAACAATCCTTGGTTGAACTACGAAGCACGGTGCAACGATCTTGCCATGAAGACGACGGATGATTTTTCCGAACTTGCCGGTCATCCGCTTAATAAATGCCTGATCGCCGGACAACCTGAAATAATCGCTGACCTTGAAGTAAAGGCTGCATCTGCCTTTGGGGAAAAGATGGCTTTTTTTCGTTCAGAACCTTTTTTTCTTGAATGCATGCCACTTGGCGTTGACAAGGGCAGTTCACTTGCTTTTCTTGCAGAGCGCCTGGAGCTTTCCCTCGTTGAAACAATTGCTTTTGGAGATGGATATAATGATATTGCCATGATCAAGCGTGCCGGTCTTGGTGTCGCCATGGCCAATGCAGGGGAACAAGTACGCGAAGCTGCAGACTACGTGGCAGGATCTAATGACGAGGATGGACTGGCTGAAGCCGTAGAGCATTTTGTTTGGTGAACTCGGTGCTGCCTTGCAGGCTGCGTGCTGGCAAAAAAAATAAGGCTATGTCACAACAAACAGTTGATAAATAGCCATTTTTATAGGGGAGTATCAGAACTCCCCTACAAACTGTTATTTGCAGTTATCTATACTCATTTGGAATTTCGATATGAAGTGTCTCACACAA
>JAGAZG010000099.1 GCA_017940105.1 Mailhella sp.
CAGGATATGAAGGAGATGTATTTTACTGGTAATCATTTAATGTTTTTTTATTTTAGTTGAAACAGACTTCCATTTTAACTTTCAAGGAGGAATAATGTCTTTCAATCTTCGCCAGCTCCCGATGGACAAAAATGCAAGAATTGACCGGATTACTGCACAAGGTGAACTTGGACGCCGTATTCGTGACATGGGTCTTGTCCCGGGTATGGATGTTAAAGTTATAGGCAAAGCGCCGCTGCGTGATCCTGTTGCACTGCGCATTGGCGGATCTACCATATCCCTTCGCAACAGCGAAGCTGATTATGTTCAAGTGGAGGCAATATGAGCTGCCCAATGTGCGAAAAAAACAGTGCGGCCAACACAGCCGGCTTTACTGAAGAAGAAAAAAAGAACGGCATCCGAATCGCCCTGGCTGGACAGCCGAACAGCGGCAAGACCACCGCTTTCAACAAGTACACCGGAGCTCACCAGCATGTGGGCAACTATCCAGGCGTTACAGTTGAAAAAAAAGAAGGCTGGACAACCTTTGACGGACAGAAAGTCCTGATCGTTGACCTGCCTGGCACCTACTCTCTGACGGCCTACTCCATGGAAGAAATCGTCACCAGACAGGTGCTTGCTCCTGAAGACGATGCAGAACGCCCGCGCGCCGTCATTGATGTTGTTGACTCCTCCGTGCTAGAACGAGGTCTTTTTCTGGCCATTCAGATCAGAGAAATGGGCCTGCCTGTTGTTGTCGCCTGCAACATGATGGATGAAGCAAAAAAAGCCGGAATGAGCATCGATTTAAAACGTCTTTCCGAACGCTTCGGTATCAGGGCGATCCCCACGACGGCACGCACGGGCGAAGGGCTGGACGCCGCTCTTCGTGCCGCTCTCGAAGAAGCGGCAAAGCCATGCTCACCGCTTGAGATAAGCTATGGTCCTGATCTTGATCCTGCAATCAAGGAAATGTCTGCGATCATCGAACAGAAAAAACTGTTGACAAACCGCTACCCTGCACGCTGGACTGCCATTAAAATCCTTGAAAGCGACAGCGCCCTCATAGAGCAGATGCAGGCTGCTGATGCAGGATCACTTAAAGAACTAATTGCGATTCGGGCAAAAGTATCTTCGCATATTTCCTCTACGCTTGAATCAACGCCCGAGGGCATCGTTTCTGACTACCGGTACGGCTTTATCAACAGCGCCCTCAGGGATGGTGTGATTCGCAAAGACAATACCAAAGACAGGCTTGCCCTCACTGACAAGCTTGACAAGGTGCTGACCAATACCATCCTCGGCCCTGTCATCATGCTTGCCATTATCTACGCGATGTTCTGGGCTACGTTTGAGCTTGGTGCATATCCACAGGGATGGGTTGAAGATTTCTTTGAATGGCTCAGCGAAACGGTAAGCGGCGTGCTTCCTGAAGGCCTGCTGCAGTCTCTCATATGCGATGGAATCATTGGCGGCGTAGGCGGCGTACTCAGCTTTGTCCCGCTGATCCTGATCATGTTCCTCATTGTTTCTTTTCTTGAAGACAGCGGCTATATGGCACGCATGGCTTACATGCTGGACCGCATCATGCGCATGTTTGGACTGCACGGCGCATCGGTAATGCCCTACATCATTGCAGGCGGTATTGCAGGCGGATGTGCCATTCCTGGAGTCATGGCTACGCGTACCATGCGTTCTGAAAAAGAAAGAATGGCTACCATGCTGACGCTTCCCAGCATGACCTGCGGCGCAAAGATTCCTGTTTTTCTTATGCTTACCGCCGCATTTTTTGCCGAAAACCAAGCCGGAATAATGTTCTCAATCACCCTGGTCGGGTGGGCAGTTGCCCTTCTGCTTTCGCTCTTTCTGCGCCACACCATCCTGAAAGGCGAATCCACGCCTTTTGTTATGGAACTTCCCCCATACCGCCTGCCAACGCTGTACAGCATTCTCACGCATACATGGGACCGCGGCTGGATGTACATTAAAAAGGCAGGTACCATCATCCTTGCCATTTCTGTAGTGCTCTGGGCTGCTCTTACCTTCCCTGAACTTCCCGATGATCAGGCTGAAAAATACGACAGCCGGATAGAAGCTATCGAGACTCAGATCAAACCCCTGGAAGAGCAGTATGCCTCCATTCTCGAAAAGCTTAATCCCATAAAGGAACAGATAGAAGCGCTTGAAGAGGATGAAGCAGACGAGTCTGAAATTGCAAAACTCAAGGCCCAGGCTGAACCATTTGAAAAAGAAATTGCTCCGTTGACTGCCCTTCGTGAGCAGAAAGAAGAAGTTGAAAACGAAAAGTCTTCTGCTGAAATCAGCTATACCTACGGCGGCCGCCTTGGGCATGCAGTCGAACCCATTTTCAAACCGCTTGGCTTTGACTGGCGTACAGACGTAGCCCTGCTGGCCGGCGTTGCGGCCAAAGAAGCAATTCTGTCAACAATGGGGACGGCGTATTCAATTGGTGAGACAGACCCTGACGAGCCTGATTCTCTTTCGGATAAGCTTGCCGAAGACGAAGGCTGGTCAAAAACAGTCGCCCTTGCCCTTATGCTGTTTACGCTTATTTACTCACCCTGCTTTGTTACGCTTGTTGTGCTCAAAAACGAAGCAGGCGGCTGGAGATGGCTTTTCTTCAGCATTGTGTTCAACACTGTCGTTGCCTATATCGTCGCGTATGCCGGCGTGCGTGTTGGCAAGTCTATATGGGGATAGCGTTCTCTGCATAAGCATGATTCGTACAGGGGAGTCCCGCAGGGCTCCCCTTTTTTTGTTAGTAAAAGCAATCTGCTTCAATTTACATCAGTCGTCAGGTGTTGCAACAAATCAGGGGATGTTGCATAACCAGAGCATTCAGCATTTGCCTAACAATTTTACATATATCTTTAAAAGGTTTTCCATGCCATCTCAACATATGCGCCCCCGCCTGCTGGTTGCTGACAAAAACGGCGATATTTATGATGATCCTCAGCTTCTTATGCTCTGTCGAAAAGGTAAGGAATGGACTCTGCCACGCCCGGACGAACTTATTCCCCTCCCTCTGGAAAGCGAACTTTTTCTTTTGCCAGGCAGACATGCCGTAGGCTTAGACCCGGAAAC
>JAGAZG010000100.1 GCA_017940105.1 Mailhella sp.
CCACGACCTTTGGCGGAGGGGCTCTAGTGACTGCCGTTGCTCTTAAGGTCATGGAAATTATGGAGCGCGACGGCCTTGTTCAGCGCGCCGGACAAGTGGGATCCCGGGCCCGGGCCCGTTTTTGGGATTTGGCGTCCCGCATGCCAGGAGTCATTCGCGATGTGCGCGGGCTGGGACTGCTTATAGGCATTCAGCTTGAAATCCCCCAGGAAAAAGCGCAGCAGGTTTGGTCATCGCTGCTTGAAAAAGGCTTTATCCTTAATTTGACTTATGGGAGCACGCTGCGTCTTCTTCCTCCGCTCAACATTGCCGAGCGGGATCTTGAAGATTTTACAGCGGCGTTGGAAGATGTTCTGAAAAAAGTTTTTTAAAGGTTCGCCCGGCTTTGCCGGGTTTTTTAATGCCAACGAAAAATAGAGGTGCCGCATGCCGGCAAGTTTTGCCTGCCGCGGCGTCTGAAAAGGAACAGATGTGGATCGCGTCCTGAAAAACGCTATGGTTCTTTGGCGGCATGAGTTCTGCAGGGCAGACGTCCTCGTAAGCGGGGGCATCATCCGTCGCATTGCATGCGGGATCAGCCCGGTGCCGGGGCAGAAAGTTGAAGATCTTTCCGGATGCGTGCTGCTCCCTGGCCTTTTTGATGCTCATGTGCATTTTCGCGAGCCTGGATTTTCATCTAAAGAAACGATACGCACAGGCAGCCAGGCTGCCGCTCATGGCGGGTATACCACGGTCTGCGCCATGCCCAACCTTTGCCCAGTGCCGGACAGTCTGGAACACCTGAATGCTGAGTTGGATGCGATTCGGCGCAGCTCGGTAATACGGGTGCTGCCCTATGGTGCCATAACCATCGGAGAAATGGGACGCGAACTGGCTGATATGACGGCTATGGCGCCGTTTGTCACCGGATTTTCTGATGATGGGCGCGGTGTTCAGGATGATGGCATGATGCGCACAGCCATGGTGGAGGCAAAGCGCCTTGGCCGCGTTGTTGCAGCCCATTGCGAGGTCAACGATTTGCTGCGCGGGGGATATATTCATGACGGAAGGTATGCTGCGGCCCACGGTCACAGGGGTATTTGCTCAGAAAGCGAATGGCGTCAGATTGAACGTGATGTAGAGCTGGCTCGCGAAACGGGCGCAAGCTACCACGTCTGCCATATTTCCACAAAAGAAAGCGTGGAAATTATCCGCAGGGCCAAGGCGGATGGCGTGGACGTCACCTGTGAGACATGCCCTCACTACCTTGTGTTCTGCGAAGACGACCTGCAGGAAGACGGACGCTTTAAAATGAATCCGCCCCTGCGGTCAGCAGAGGACAGAAAGGCTCTGATTGCCGGACTGCTGGACGGCACTATTGACATGATTGCCACTGACCATGCTCCGCATGAGGCAGAAGCCAAGGGCAGGGGACTTGAAGGCAGCGCCATGGGGGTAGTTGGCCTGGAAACCGCTTTTGCCGCCATGTACACGCATTTCGTTAAGACGGGATTGCTTAAGCTGGAACGCCTTGCTGAGCTCATGTCCTGCGTCCCGGCCAGACGCTTTGGCTTTCATGCGGCCATTGAGGAAGGGAGTCCGGCTGATATTGCGGCCTTTGACTTAAATCGCGAGTGGCTGGTCGATCCAAATCTTTTTCTTTCCAAGGGCAGGGCTACGCCCTTTGCCGGATGCCGCCTGTTTGGCGCATGCGTGCTTACGCTTGCACAAGGCGAAGCTGCCTATGCGGAGATGCGATGAAAGAAGCGGTGTTTACTCTGTTGCGCCAGGCAAGACTGGCGCGTGATGTCTGGCGCATGGAGCTGTCAGGAGATGTTTCTGCCATAACGGTGCCTGGCCAGTTTGTCGAGATAGCTTTGGACGGTTTTTTCCTGAGAAGGCCCATTTCAGTTTGTGACTGCGGCAACGGAGAGCTTTCGCTCATTTACAAGGTGGTCGGCCAGGGCACACAGGTCATGTCCTGCCTTGAGTCGGGTGCCAGTTTGAATCTGCTTACTGGGCTGGGCAACGGCTTCAGCCTGGCAAAGTCAGGCTGTTCACCGCTGCTTATCGGAGGAGGCGTGGGAGTGCCTCCGCTATATTTTCTGGCAAGATGCCTGCTTAAGGCAGGAGCCGTGCCGACCATCGTGCTGGGATTCAATACCGCCGCCGAAGTCTTTTTTTCAGAAGAATTCAGAGCGCTAGGCATACGCGTGATAGTCTGCACGGCAGACGGCACCGCAGGGCAGCGCGGGCTGGTAACAGACGTATTGCCTGTCGGATCGAGTTTTGTTTATGCCTGCGGACCTCTACCCATGCTGCGCGCTCTTGACCGGACCCTACCTTGTTCCGCCATGGCTGAGTTCAGCATGGAAGAACGCATGGGCTGCGGCTTTGGCGCCTGCATGGGCTGCAGCATAATGACCAAAGGCGGAGCCCGCCGCGTTTGCAAGGATGGACCGGTTTTTCCGCGGGAATCGCTGCTTTGGGAATGAACATGGACGCAGCAGAACAAGAAAAACTGCCCCGGGAGGGAATGGAGGCGCGCATGGCCGATCTCAAGGTCAGCCTCAGCGGCTGGGAACTGGATAATCCTGTCATACCGGCCAGCGGAACATTTGGCTATGGTCGTGAATTTGCAGAGCTGTATGACATTAACGTTCTTGGAACCTTTTCTTTCAAGGGTACGACGCTCAATGCTCGTTTTGGCAATCCTACGCCCCGCATCGCCGAAACTCCTGGCGGAATGATCAACGCCGTCGGCATGCAGAATCCCGGCGTTGACAAGGTCGTAACCGAAGAACTGCCGCGCCTGGCGCGCTGCTTTCATAAAAAGGTCATTGCAAACGTCGGCGGTTTTTCCGTGCAGGAATATGCCGATGCCTGCGCTCGTCTCAACGGGCAGGAACAGATAGGGCTGTTCGAAATAAACGTGAGCTGTCCAAATGTGCATGACGGGTGCATGACGTTTGGCACAGATCCGTTTGCGGCGGCCGCTGTGACCAAGGCGGTCAAGGCTGTGACGTCAAAGCCGGTGTATGTCAAGCTCACGCCAAATGTCACGGACATCGTTTCCATAGCGAGGGCATGCGAAGACGCCGGGGCCGATGGCATCAGTCTGATCAATACGCTTCTTGGCATGCGCATTGACCTGCGCAGAAGAAAGCCCGTTATTTCCAACGTCATGGGTGGCTTTTCCGGCAGCGCCATACTGCCCGTGGCTCTCCGCATGGTCTGGCAGGTGTATGAGGCGGTAAAAATCCCTGTCATTGGCATGGGGGGGGTGTCTTCGGCCCGCGATGTCATAGAGATGATGCTTGCCGGAGCCACTGCCGTTGAGGTCGGATCGGCTAACCTGACAGATCCATGGGCATGCCCGAAAATTATTGCCGAACTTCCCCAGGTTATGGGGCAACTCGGCATTTCTTCACTTAGAGATATTATTGGAGGGGCGCACGCATGAGCATGCCGCGCAAGGACGTAATTGTGGCCTGCGATTTCAGCAGCCGGTCTGAGGTCCTGGATTTTCTCAGTCTTTTTAAAGACGAAAGACCCTTTGTAAAGATTGGCATGGAGCTTTTTTATGCTGAGGGGCCGGACATGGTTCGCGCCATTAAGAACAGAGGGCACAGAATTTTTTTAGATCTCAAGCTTCATGACATTCCCAA
>JAGAZG010000101.1 GCA_017940105.1 Mailhella sp.
AAAGCGGGGCACGTGATGGGGCACGAATTTGACTGGAATGATCGTACCCCGCGATGGCTCTCTCAGTTGCGAGAATCAAGGATGACTTCCCTTTTTTCGTTAAAAAAAGTCCCGATATATACCGTGCATGCCATTGCATGCGTACTGCTACTCGGATTCAAAGGGATATTTGAGATAGCGGAATTTTCCGCCCCTGACGCAAGGGTACGTATTCTGCTGCTTCATCTGCCTTATTGCCCTGGAACGGTCCTTGCGAGAGGCATGCAGAAGGCTCATGGCCTTTTCGTCCATGGGCTTGCTGAAAAACTGCGAGTAGAGCCTTTGAATCTGGACATTGTCCTGCGCCGTCCTTTTGGCGAACATTTGCTCTTCACAGTAAATGCACAGTATGCGTTCGTACATGTGTTCCTTGACGCTCATAGCGCGCGCCCATGCCTGCCCGGCATGCCGGGATGCCAGAAACGCTGCCGCCACAACGCAGCATGCACGCAGAAAAAAGCGCCTTGTCATTGCGGCGCAACGTTTTTTATCAGGCGGCAACAATGGCTTATCCATGACGTTTCAGTCCTTTGCCAAAAGAGAAAAGCAGTTCATCTTCAGAATCGAAGAGTTCTCTGGCAGATGGCATGACAGGCTGTCCTCCTCCGCATGCGCAACCGCCGGGACAGGCCATGAATTCAATGAACTGGTAAGGACAGTTTTTGCTGGCTGCCTTTTCGAGAACATCTGGAAAATACTTGGCTCCCTGCACGGCGGCGACGCGAATTTCCTGCCCGCCGACTGAAATTCTGGATTCTTTAAAACCGTGCATTCCGCGCAATGAACGGAAGTCAGGCTGTTCTATGCTCCTGCCAGACAAGGATGAGCAGACCTGCCTCGTGACGGCCTCGGCTTCTCCCCCGCCGGTGCTGAAAAGCGTGCCTGATCCAGAGGATTCTCCCATGAGCGGATCAATGCCGTCTTCCGGCAGATGCGGCAGATCTATGCCCGCCTTTTTCATAAGCCACGCAAGTTCCCTGGTATCTATGGCGGCATTGATTCCTTCTGCATGTTCTTCGCGTGCGAGGCGCAGGCTTTCCTGTTTTTTGGCTGTGCAGGGGACTATGGCGACGGCAAATATTTTTTTGCGGTCGTATCCCTGTTGTTCTGCGCCATACGTTTTGGCAAGTATTCCGGCAACGGCTTCAGGCGTCCTGCACGTGGACAGATGCGCAATAAGTTCCGGATAGAATGTTTCGCAGTATTTCTGCCAGCCCGGACAGCTGCATGTAAAATAGGGCAGGTCTGTTTTTTCGTCCAGCTTGCGCGTGAACTCGGCCGATTCTTCCAATACGCAGACATCGGCAGCAAATTCTGCATCCCAGCAGTGCGCAAAGCCAAGCATGCGCAGAGCGCTGCGCATGCGTCCGGCAGTGACCGACCCCACGGGCATGCGGAAGGATTCGCCAAGCGTGTAGCGCACGGAAGGAGAGGGGATGGCGATGCATACCGCATTGTCATCCGTCAGTTTCCTGACAATTTCGGCAATGCCGGACTGCGTTTCGTATACCGCGCCCTGCGGGCAGTGAGCAAGGCATTGGCCGCAAAGAATGCATGCTTCGGGGAATGCAATGGAATGCGGTTTGCCCGGGGCCCCTGTAATGGCGTCCGTGGGGCAGTAGCGCATGCAGGTGTCACAGCCGATGCATCTGGAAGTGTCGATTTGCAAAAACACGGCGTCATCAGGATCGGTTCCGGGCGAAAGCGGCTGATCTTCATAGAAAATTCGTTCTATCTCAAGGCGGGCCATGTTCACTCCTTGCTTGTTTTTGAAGAGTACACGATTTTTTTTTCACTTCAAGAGAAAACAAAAAATTGGGATAAAAATCACGCTGGTACAACAAATTTTGCCTGAGAAGGCCCGGGAATGGGGCGCCTAGAGCATGTTCAAAAATGCGCGAGGCAGTTTTGCCGGAGGCAAGGCTGTCTCGCCAGCCATGAGCAGCCCGGATTGCCAATGCGGCGAAGCCGCTTCCTCAAGGGCCACGCAGGTCGCATTCACTTGCGGCGTTAAACGAAATGGCTGGCGCAAGGGGACTATGCGTTCGTATAGTGTATCCAGAGCGGTAGTCTCAATATTTCTTGAAAGCGCTCTACGATGCCTTCACAGGAGTTCATGCCTGTGCACCCGGCGTTTGGGAGGGGAAATCCCCACTTGCAAAGCGGCTGCAACGAATATCCCCACATGCCGGTGAGTGTATCAGCCTGAAAGCCAAGGCCGTATGCAAGAACAGTAATAACGGCGAAGCGGCGCGCTGAAAAAGAGTCTGACAAGATCGCTGCATGGTCCATGAGCCATCGTCAGGTATTTTCGTGCAGCTTCAGGGAAGGTCATGAGAATATTTCTTGAAAAAAATACCTGTTTAGGCAGAATGCGGCTTTCCGGCGCACAATTTTACCGTATGGCACAGTATGGATACGCATCCTTTTGTCCTCCAGTCTTCATTTTCACCCACGGGAGATCAGCCACAGGCCATTGATGAGCTTGTCGGCAACCTCGATGCGGGCATACGCGATCAGATCCTGCTTGGTGTTACCGGGTCGGGCAAGACGTTCACAATGGCCAATGTCATTGCCAGAACTGGCCGTCCGGCATTGATACTGGCCCACAACAAAACGCTTGCGGCCCAGCTTTACGGAGAGTTTCGCGCCTTGTTTCCAAAAAACGCCGTGGAATACTTTGTTTCCTATTATGATTATTACCAGCCAGAAGCCTATGTTCCTTCGTCGGATACCTACATAGAAAAGGATTCTGCCATAAACGATAATATTGATAAGCTGCGGCATGCGGCAACGCATGCGCTTCTGACCAGGAGGGACGTGATCATCGTCGCTTCTGTTTCATGCATTTACGGCCTGGGTTCGCCTGAATATTATGCCCGGCTCATCATACCAGTTGAGCAGGGGCAGCCTGTTGGGATGGAATCTGTCATTGAAAAGCTGGTGGATATCCAGTACACGCGCAACGATTATGACTTTCACCGGGGCACGTTCAGAGTTCGCGGCGACGTTCTGGAAGTTATTCCGGCATATGAAGATGAACGGGCCCTGCACATTGAATTTTTTGGAGATGAAATTGACAGCATAAGGGAGATAGACCCTCTCACGGGCGCTGTTCTTGGTCGCATTTCCAAAACCGTGATTTATCCTGCCAGCCATTATGTTTCTGACAGGGACAATCTGACGCGGGCCATGAACGATATTCGCGGCGAACTGCAGGAGCGGCTGCACGTTTTCCAGGAAGAAGGCAAGCTGCTTGAGGCTCAGCGGCTGGAACAGCGCACGCAGCTCGATCTGGAAATGATGGAGGAACTCGGATACTGCAACGGCATTGAGAATTATTCGCGGCATTTGGATGGGCGTTCTCCCGGCCAGCCGCCTTCGACCTTGCTTGACTACTTCCCCAAAGATTTTTTGCTTTTTGTCGATGAATCCCATATGAGCATCCCCCAGGTCGGCGCCATGTTCAAAGGAGACCGGTCGCGCAAGAATACTCTTGTGGATTATGGGTTTCGCCTGCCGTCCGCGCTGGATAACCGCCCTTTGCAGTTCAGCGAGTTTCAGGATCGCATCGGGCAGGCCATTTATGTTTCTGCAACGCCTGGCCGATGGGAGATGGACAGGAGCCAGGGGCTGGTGATCGAACAGGTCATCCGGCCCACGGGTCTGGTAGATCCACCTGTTGAGATACGGCCTGTAAAAGGCCAGATGGACAACCTTCTTGGGGAATGCAAGATACGGGCTGCCAGGGGAGAACGCGTGCTTGTCACCACGCTCACCAAGCGTATGGCCGAGGACTTGACCGAATATTTCAATTCCATGGGGGTGGCATCGCGTTACCTGCATTCCGATATTGACACGCTGGAGCGCATGGCCATCATCAAGGCGCTCAGGTCAAAGGAGTTTGATGTTCTTGTAGGCATTAATCTTTTACGGGAAGGACTTGATATTCCAGAAGTGTCTTTGGTCGCCATTTTAGATGCGGACAAAGAGGGCTTTTTGCGTTCGACCGGATCGCTTATTCAAACGTTTGGCAGGGCGGCGCGCAATGCGGAAGGCATGGTAATCCTGTATGCCGACCGCATTACAGGTTCCATGCAGTCGGCCATGGACGAAACAGAGCGCCGAAGGGCAAAGCAGCTGGCGTACAATCAAGAGCATGGCATTGTGCCGAAGACCATACGAAAGTCTCTGGAAAATCCTTTGGACAGCCTTTATGGCAAAGACTCTGCCGGAAAGAAATCACGGTCTAAGGCAAAGCAGGGCGCCTCAGAGAAAAAAGCTCAGACGCCTGTCCCTCAGCAGCCGGCAGAGATTGCAAAACTGATAGCACAACTGGAAAAAGAGATGCGCTCTGCTGCGCAGGCGCTGGAATTTGAGCAGGCGGCCGAGCTGAGGGACCGCATACGTGCGCTGCGCGAGAGGCTTTTTGTCAGCGGCTCGCAGGAAGTGCTCTGAAGCAGCGTACCCAGGTTTTACATGCAGGTTATATGAAATGAGTCATAAGCAGAATTTTGTCGAGGGCATGCGCGATGGCATTCCCATTGCGCTTGGATATCTGGCAGTTTCCTTTACGCTGGGCATAGCCTGCCGAAACGTCGGCATGTCAGCCCTGCAGGCTGGCGTCATGAGCATAAGCAACCTGACGTCGGCCGGAGAGTTTGCCGCCATTGGAATAATGGCGGCGTCCGGATCATATTGGGAAATGGCGCTTTCACAGCTGGTCATTAATTTGCGCTACATGCTTATGTCCTGCTCGCTTTCTCAAAAACTGCCGCATGTTTCCATGCTGCACCGCATGCTTGTCGGCTATGGCGTCACGGATGAAATTTTTGGCATAGCCTCATCCAGGCCCGGATATCTTGATCCTTTCTACGTATATGGAGCAGTCAGCATTGCCGCTCCTGCCTGGACCATTGGAACATGCATGGGCGTGATTTCGGGCAATGTTTTGCCGGTGCGCATAGTCGCTGCACTGAGTGTCGCCCTTTATGGCATGTTCATCGCCATAATTGTGCCGCCTGCACGCAAAGACAGGGTGCTGGCTTTGCTTGTGGGGCTTTCCATGGCTTCAAGCTGGATTTTTTCACGGCTGCCAGCCTTAAGCGAAATTTCTTCGGGGATGCGCGTCATTATTCTGACGGTGGTTCTGTCCGGGGCTGCAGCGTTGCTTTTTCCCGTGAGGCAGAAGGGGGAAGATGTCCATGCATGACGTTTATATGTATGTTGCCGTCATGGCGGTGGTCACATATCTTATCCGGGTCCTGCCCCTGACCCTGATTCGCAAAGAAATAAGCAACGTAACGCTCCGCTCCTTTTTGCATTATGTGCCGTATGTGACTCTTTCTGTCATGACTTTTCCGGCAATTTTAGATGCGACGGGCAGTCAATGGTCGGGCGGTGCTGCGCTTGCCGCCGCCGTTTTTCTGGCGTGGAGAGGATTCAGTCTTTTTTCTGTTTCTGTAGCGTCATGCGCCGTCGTTTTTTTGCTGGATCTTGTCATGGCATAGCATCCGGGATGTGCCTGCCATAATCGCAATGCCTGGCTGGGCTATTTTCGGCAATCTTCGCAAATGCCGTACAGGATCATGTGATGAGCCGTAGGCTTAAAGTTATGCTTGCGGCAGACATCGTCCTGAAGCTTTTCAATGGCGGGGTTGACAAATTCTATCTTTTTGCCGCAGCTGATGCAGACTAAATGGTCATGGTGATGCTGGCCGACGGGTTCGTAGCGCACCATGCCGTCTTCAAAATTAACAGTGTTTGCGATGCCTGCTTCGCAGAGCAGCTTAAGCGTGCGGTATACGGTAACCTGGCCGACAGTCCTGTCCTGCTCGCGTATCGTAAGGTACAGCTCTTCCATGGATACATGATCCTGCGTCTTAAGAAAGGCATCTAGGATCTTCATGCGCTGGGCAGTGGTGCGTAATCCACGAAATTTAAGGAATTTTGTGAATTTTGTGACTGCATCGTCGTTTTGTGTAGCCATGTGATGTCCTTTGTTGGTAAGTATGTGTCCAGCATAGCCGCAACCGTGCGACAGGTCAATGGGTTTTCGCTTACCAGTTTACTTGAATACAGTTTTCATCATGCTGAATCCTGTCAGGGCTGCATTTGCTTCAGCATGGCAAGGGCCTGGGCTACCGGACCGGCATCCGCCATTTCATCAGGCGCAGTCTGTTTTGGGCCGGGCTTGCTCTGTGCCTGCCCGCTGACGCTTGCCTGCTGGCAGAAGGACTGCTTATGCGATGGTGCGGGAGCAAGAAAATCTGCACGCAGCTTGCGGACGGTTTTGTTATGAAAACGGACAAGGGCAATGTTTCCGGTCATGTTGAGCACTGTGCCGTGACCCCATTCCGGCTTTGCTTTGTTAATGACCTGATCGCCTGCATTAATGGGCATTTTTTTTCTCCTTCTGGTCAGAAATTGCGAGTGCACGTTTGGTCTTTCGCGTGGGCATGGCGTTTAATGGATCTTCCGGCCAGGGATGCTTTGGATATCGCCCGCGCATTTCTGCCCGCACCTGGGCGTAGCTGTCTGCCCAGAAATGGATGAGATCTTTGGTGACCTGGAGGGGGCGTCCCGCCGGAGAAAGAAGATGGAGCGTGAGAGGAATGCTTCCTCCGCATATGGAAGGGGTGGTCTGCTGCCCAAACATTTCCTGAAGTTTCACGGCAAGCACAGGTCCTGATTCCTGCGTGTAATCCAGCCGGATGGACGATCCTGAAGGCACGGTCACATGCGTTGGGGCAAGATAATCAAGTTCCTGCCGGAGGCTCCATGGCAGAAAGGCATGAAGAGCCTTGTCAAGGGCAATGCCGACAAACTGGCTTTTTTTTTGTCACGTGGGTAAGCCATGGCGCAAGCCAGCATTCCATCACGTCATAGTCCGGCTGCCCTGCAGCCTGCCTGATGGCTGCAGAGAGAGCGCTGTCGCTGATATCCGGCCAGGCTTCTCCGCCATGCTTCCGCATCAGCAATACGCGCGCCTGCCATTGCCTCAGTTCTTCCGTCCATGGCAGGCAGGACAGGCCCAGTTCGTCAACGCCTTTGAGCACGGCGCGCAGGACATCGCCGGCGGGGCATTCGCTGGCTGCCAGTGGGATGTCTTCAACAACAATATGGTCTAAAAGCAGACGGCTGCGCGCAAGAACAGCCTGCTCCCGACTGTCCCAGCAGACAATGTTTTTTTCGGTGATGCGGTTCCCATGCAGCTTCTTGACGGAAGAACCGTCCATGGGGGCGGCAAGCCATATGACGCTGCTTCCTTGAGTGCCGCCGCCCAGGGCGGCAACAGCCAGCCAGTTTTCCCTCGCAAGAGCATCATCTTCAGGAATCACGGCCAGCCTGCCGGAAGCGAGAATAAACTTTCCTGGGCTTTTTTGCATGGCAATGCGTTCTGGCCAGGCCAGGCTCAGCAGTTCTCCCGCACTGGCTTCTTCATGCTCTGCCAGGCCTGGAGCCAATGTCGCCTTACCGCCTGCAAGCGAATAAAGCCGGTTGGCTGCACGGCGCAGTCGCGGCTGGGAATACGCATGGGAAAGGCAGGTTCTGATGTCCCTGTTCCTGTTCGCAGGACGTTCTTCTGCCAAAGCGGCAATCCATGAGGCAAGCTGCAGATTGTCGCCTGAGTTCAGCATCATGTGGGCCAGCCTCGGATGCAGGGGAAGTTCCGACAATCTGCGCCCATGTTCGGTAAGGTGCATGCTGCCATGGATCCTGTGCACGGCTCCGAGCATTTCCAGCGTCTGGCAGGCTTCTTCCACAGCGGCTGCGGACGGCATGTCAAGCAGGTGCAGTTCAGATGGTTGCGCCCCCCATGAAAGGGTCTGCAGCAGAAACGGAGCGAGATCAGCCTGCAGAATTTCCGGCCTGCGGCGTGGCAGCAGATGCTCATTTTCGTCCCAAAGGCGAAAACATACGCCTGGTTCGGTCCTGCCTGCCCTTCCTGCGCGTTGATCTGCCGCATCCTGAGTGACTCGTTCGGTGCAGAGACTGTCCATGCCGAGGGCAGGATAAAATTTTGCCGTGCGCATGAGGCCGGCATCTATGACTACCCTGATGCCCTCGATGGTTAGGCTTGTCTCTGCAAGGGACGTGGCAAGAACGACTTTGCGCCTGCCGACCGGGGCAGGCGCAAGCGCTTCGTCCTGCTCTGACGGGGACAGTTCGCCATAAAGCGGAAGAACGGAAATGCCTGATGGAAGGGCGTTCAACAGCTCGGCAACCCTGCGGATTTCTCCCTGCCCGGGCAGAAAGACAAGAATGGAGCCGTGTTCTTCGGCAAGGGCTTTGCGAACGGCGCGGGCGACATGCGAAAGCAGCTCGCCGGATGCTCTTCCGTCAGCTGCAAGGGCAGGGCACCTGCATGGGAACCATCGGATATCGACAGGCCATAGTCTGCCGCCGGCGCTTACGCATGGGCCGTCCAGCAGGCGGCAAAGCGGTGCTGCATCCATGGTTGCTGACATGGCGAGGATGCGCAGTTCAGGAT
>JAGAZG010000102.1 GCA_017940105.1 Mailhella sp.
CGTCGGGCAGGTCGAGCGGGGCAGAGCTTTTGACCAGTTCTATGCCGAGTTCGCTGGCCGCGCTTTCTATTTCATCCATGGCGGCAGTATTGCGGCCTTCCGGGGTGTCTTCAAAGGGCACGCCAAGCTTTTTAAAATGAAAAATTTCATGGAACAGAGAAATCTGCCTTTTGAAACGTCCGGGTTCTACCTGGGCATGGACGTTGTCTTTGCCGGAATCGCTTGCCGATTGCACAATGCCAGCGCTCACGGCATCGGTTACGCTCATGGAAAATACGGGTATTCCAAGATCTTCCTGCGTCATATCCAGGCCGCTCCATGTGCCCATGGCAATGATCAGGTCAACGTCTTTTCTCTTTTTTACCCTTTCAATGATGACTTTTTTAATAATTTTCCTGATTTCTCCATCCCACTCCGCGCTGTAAAAACCGTCGCGGAGAAATTTGATTCGCCCTTTTGCATGTTCTTCAAGCCACAGCCACATGCCATAAGCGCTTTCTGTATCCTTAGGGATTTCTACCTGCCCGTTGTCAATAATGCCGAGCTTCTGCAATCCACGGGCAGTATAAGCCAGTGTTTTCTGATAATTGCTGAATGATCCGCCCTCTACGTAAAGAACTCTCCATATTTTCTCCTTTTCCGCACTTTGGGCGGAAAAGGAGAAAAGGAGCATGAAAAGCGGAATCAGGAAGAGCTGCAAAAATATTTTGCCGGAGCGCATGCTAAGAAACCTCTGTTACTTGAACGCCAAGGGTTCCGTTGATATCGACTATTTTACCGCGGGCAAGGCGGGTTCCGTTAATTTTAATGTCCACGGGCGATTCACCTCTGTGAAGGGAAAAAGAATATCCTTCTGTCAAGGCGTTCAGCTTCGCAATGGTGATATCGCGTTGCCCGAGTTCAAAATCGAGCTCCATTTTCAAGTAGTCATTGTCTGTAACATCCATGATGCATTTTCCATAAACATTGCACCGCTGCCGTGCGATGCTTGCCTGAGCCTGACCAGTGGGCAAAGACAGGCATTGGGCTTTTCATATGGTTATGAACATTCAGGTCAAATGCCTGAGCTCCTCCATGGACAGGCGCCAGGGCAGCTTGCAGATCAGCCGTCTGCGGCAGCAGCCCTGCCGTTCATGAGAACAGTTTGAATGTACTGCACTGTCTGCCTGTCGACGGGAGCGATATGAAAGCTGTTTTTGCATGCTCCGCATGTTACGGTTGCAGGATCAAGCGGAGAAGCAAGCATGGCTTCATAGTGGCAGAAAGGGCATTCGTACATGAATACCAGAGCCATTTTTCCTGGTTTTACTACCCCTTTGTAGAGCATGGCTGCCTCCGTTCAGGCAAGCAGGTTGGTACCGGTCATCTCCTGGGGGACAGGCATGCCCCACAGGGCCAGAATCGTGGGCATGATGTCACCAAGTTTGCCGTTTTTGAGAGGAACAGGGGTGCCATTGTCCAAAATGATGAAGGGGGTTTGGTTCATGGTGTGGGCGGTATGCGGATTGCCGTTTTCATCCTTCATTTTTTCAACATTGCCGTGATCCGCCGTAACGCAGAGGATTCCGCCGCTGGCGGAAACGGCTTTCATGATTCTGGCAACGCACTCATCCACCGTTTCGCATGCGCGTATTGCTGCCTCCATGTTTCCCGTGTGGCCAACCATGTCCGGATTGGCAAGGTTGCAGACAACAAAGTCGTATGTTCCAGCGTTCCAGGCGGATATGAGCTTGTCCGTTACTTCGAGTGCGCTCATTTCAGGCTTCAGGTCATATGTCGGCACATCTCTGGGCGATTCGACGAGGATCCTGTCTTCGCCTTGAAACGCCTGTTCCCTGCCGCCGTTGAAAAAATAGGTGACATGGGCGTATTTTTCTGTTTCTGCAATGCGCAGCTGGCGCTTGCCCAAAGAAGAAAGCAGTTCTCCTATGGTGTTTTTCAGGTTGTCCTTGCAGAAGGCGACTGGCACGTCCAGGCTGGAATCGTACGAGGTCATGGTCACTATGCCCGCAAGTTCAGGCCGCCTGCCTCTGTCAAAGCCGCCGAAATCTTCATCGGCAAGGGCGTGGACAAGCTCTCTGCCTCTGTCAGCACGAAAGTTGATGCACAAAACGCCGTCGCCGTCACGCATGACGGAGTCCCGAGGATCCAGCAGTATTCTCGGCTTGACGAATTCATCCGTTTCTCCGTTTGCATAGGCCTGGTTCAGCTCAGCGCAGGGGTCGATAGCCGCAGCGCCTTTTCCATGCACCAGGGCATCCCAGGCAACCTGAACCCGGTCCCAGCGCTTGTCCCTGTCCATGGCGTAAAACCTGCCCATCATGTCGGCAAGCAAGCCGCCTGTTGCTTCCAGCATTTTTTGCAGCTGCGCAACATACTGCACGGCAGAACACGGCGGCGTATCCCTGCCGTCAAGAAACGCGTGCACAAGGGCTGTTATGCCATGCTCATGGGCCATGGCAAGCAATGCTTGCAGATGATTGATGTGGCTGTGTACGCCCCCGTCCGACAAAAGTCCGCAAAAATGTATCCTGCCGCCTTTTTGCCTGACCTTGTCAAATAAGGCCAGGATAGCCTGGTTGCGGAAAAGTTCGCCGTTTTCTATGGATATGTCTATGCGCGTCATATCCTGATAGACTACGCGGCCTGCTCCAATGTTTAAATGGCCGACTTCAGAGTTGCCGATAAAGCCGGCTGGCAGTCCGACAGCACGGCCGGAAGCGTCAAGCCGCCCCATTTGCGAAAGCGCAAGAAGAGAGTCCAGATGCGGCGTTTGGGCAAGCGAAGCAGCGTTGGCATTGCTTGCAGGAGCAAGCCCGTATCCGTCAAGTATGAGAAACAGCGTGGGTTTAAAGGCATGCATAGCTCATCCTGCGCCGGCGCATGAAAAAGAAAAACCGGCGTTGTCCCGTGTTATTGAAAATCCGCTGGAGCGGAACCTGCAATGCTTAATGGCGCAGCATCGTTCAAGAGCGCTTCAAGTTTATACCGTTCCCGTGACGGTCCCAGAAAAATATGGAGAATGATGTCGTTCATGTCGACCAGAATCCAGTCTCCTTCCTGATAGCCTTCCGTATGGAGATATTCAAAATTATTGGCCTTGCAGGCTTCAACGGCAGCATCGGCCAGGCTGCGGGCATGGCGGGCGGAAGATGCCGTGCAGATGATGACGACCTCGGCAAGAGGATCGCCCTGCGGCAGGGAAAAGGCTGACAGGTCGTGCGCCTTGTGATCTTCAAGCGAGGCAATAAGGCTTTCGGCTTTTTGGGCGGCAGGCTGCTGGGAGAATTTTTTTTCTTTTGGCATGGACACCTCTTGGATTCTGTCTGAACTAGGACTATCTTATGACATCTTGGACGCAAGCGCAATCGTTATGCCTCACGTTCATGCTGATAACGCCTCAGGATCAGGGTGCGAAGATGTTTGATACACATGTCATGGTAAGGCCGGATATGCACGGCGGGCACTGCTTTGGCATAAGCGCCGCGCTGCATGCCCTGGAAGCGGCAGGCATAAGCCATGCTGGCCTCATAGCTGCCTGCACAGATATGAATTTTGCCTTTTTAGGGGAATTTTGCCGGCAGGTCCGCCAGATAAGCCTGTATACAAGGGTGACAGCCTGGGCTGGGGTTGAACTGCTCAACATCCCTCCCGCCTTGATCAGGCCTGCAGTCGCGGAGTCGAGAAACTGCGGGGCGCAGATTGTGCTTGTCCATGGAGAAAGCATAATGGACGCGGTGGAGAAGGGCACTAATTTTGCCGCGATCGATGCCGGAGTTGATATCCTTGCCTGTCCGGGGATGCTGGATCAGGCCGCTGCAGATCTTGCCGCAGAACGCCACGTCTTTGTCGAACTGTCCGGTTCTCCGCGCCATGCGTTTGCCAATGCCAGAACGATTGCCATGTGCATCTCCAGCCAGGTTGCCATTGTATGCGGCAGCGGGGCTTCGCGCGCCGAAGAACTGCACAGTCCTGAACTGTGGAGTAAAATTATGGAAGGCGCGGACGTTTCGCTTGATGGCAGCCATCCTGTCCTGAATGCCGTCAGACTTGGCGAAAAAATACTCATGCAGAGGCTGCAGCGCTCTGAACAAAAAAATTAAAAATTTTTTATGCTAACCCTTGACGTGCTGTCCTGCTTCATATAGAACTCTCTTCGCAGTTGAAATGCTCATGTAGCTCAGTTGGTAGAGCGCATCCTTGGTAAGGATGAGGTCAACAGTTCAATTCTGTTCATGAGCTCCATTAACGCATGTACCGGGATGTAGCGCAGTCTGGGAGCGCACTTGAATGGGGTTCAAGGGGTCGCTAGTTCAAATCTAGTCATCCCGACCAGCAAATTAAGGGACTTACTGATGTAAGTCCCTTTTTTGCGGTTCGTGCAGTTCAACCGGCATTGCCGGCGGGACTGCACTGCCGCATTAATGTATCGGATCGCCGTCTGGCTGAGGCAGTCCGGCGAACTGCGGGCAGAAATCCCTGCCGTATCTGAAGCAGCGGAACACGGGCCAGGGCGAGGCTGTTGCATCCGGTTCAGGCCGCCAGTATTCCCAGACGACTTCATGGTCCGGAGTGACCTCGTAAAAATGGCTGTTCCCGCCTTCGCAGATCACGGTATTGCCGTTTGGCTGTCTTCTTGCGCCAGAAATGAATGTTGAGAAGGGTATCCTCCCGTTGACATATCCCTTCTGAGGCGTGGACTTCCAAACGATTTCTCCGGAGCTGACATTCACTTCCAGCGCCCTGGACATATATTTGTACATTCCGTTGTCATAGCATAGCATATTTCCGGCTCCGGGCAGGCCATCGGGTATGATATGCGCGTCATGTGGGCCGCCCAGCGTGTTGTCGTCAGTCTTAAGCTGTATGCCGTCGGCATCTGCATAGGACGGGGAGCCCCATTTCCAGACAATATCGCCAGTCTTTCTGTCAACCTTGATCACAGCGTCAAGATGCCGGCAGCTTGAAATTATGCTCCCGTCAGGACATACCCAGAGGTCGTTAATATGGCTCCATTCTTCGCGCGTATGGATGCATCCGATGATATCCCTGTCGTAATCCAGATGATCTTTGGCATGCCATTCCCATACGACGTTGCCTGACGTCGTTATCTCCCTGTATATGTCGCTCCACATGGAACCGTCGGCATGCTCCGTGCCCTTGATGCCTCCGCGCACTTTGCGGATAGTATCGGCGTCAAGAAGCTCCCATGCAAGGTACATGTAATTGCCGTTCGGCAGTTTTTTAAAGTCATGGTGGAAAGAGAGATCCTTATGCTGGAACACGATATTGCCGTCCCAGTCAAGCTCAGCCAGAATTCCCATGGTACCGCCCATTCCATGGGGAGGAAGGCCTGGACGCATGGGGAATGTTTCTGTTGTTCTCATTCCGGCAAGCAGATGCCCATCCGGCAGAAGGTATGAATAAAATGTTGGAAAGGGGAGATCCCATTCATGGACGATTTCTCCGCGCATGGTCATTAAATAACTGTGCCCGTGCGTTTGCCAGGCAAAATCAGCCCCGCTCATGGCCGTGGCCAGCGGTGACCAGAGCGTATATCCGTTATAGCACTTGCCCGGGTCGTAATACGTCGTGCCTTTTTGAAATTTCATGCTTCCTCGCAAGGTTATCTGTTAATAGAATAAAGCCGTGCATGCCTAATGATTTATAATCAGGGCAATGCATCTCATGGCCTGTTGTCATTGCCCCATATGCAGAGCTGATCCAAAACCTTGACAAGAGAGTGCCCGCGCTCTGTCAGCGAGTACTCGACCCGAGGAGGAATCTGGGGAAAAACATTCCGCGTTATCAGATTGTCCGCTTCCAGCTCTTTAAGGTTTTGGCTCAGTGTTTTGTCAGCGACATTTTTTATGTACCGCTGCATTTCATTGAATCTGACGGGTTCATACTCCATGAGGCAGTAAAGAATGATGGGCTTGTATTTGCCGGAAATGAGGGACAGCGTATAGCTGTACCCTGTTTCTGCAAAATTAGCCTTGCTGATGTCTTTTGCTTTCATTGCATGCCCCAATATGCCAATCTGCAGGATCTGATTTTTTTGGAAAACGCCTTGCGGTCAAAGGTATGTGCTGTGCTCTTCACGGGCAATTTGCTCCGGCGTTCTCAGCCGCAGCCTGAATTCGTAAAAGAACAGCATTGCCGCAGAAATGAGGAGCGGAATAAGGTAATAGAGAACGCGGAACACTAAAATGGCCCCGAAAAGCCGTTCCGGCTGCACGCCGTGAATGATGTGCATCAAAATGACTTCAAGCACGCCGACGCCACCAGGGACATGCGTCAGCACAACGGCAACCTGGGCCAGAAGGTAGCTTGGCAAAAAATCGGCAAAGGTAATCTGGCTGTGATCAGGCAGCAGGGCAAAAAGGCAGGCGGCGGCAACAATAAGGTCAGCGCATGCCACGCATGTCTGTGCAATGGCTATGTTGAGCGTCGGCAAAGAAAATTCTTTTTTAAAGATTTTGATAGTCCGCCCTTTGGCATACCAGCAAAGCACGAGATACAAAATGGCCAGAGAGAACAGTGCCCCGCCTAATGGCCTGATATGTGAGGGGTCTATGCCAAGTTCGGGCGGAACATGCACCTGGGCGAACAGCAGCACTCCGCCGGCCAGGCCGAGAGCCCCGATCCAGAATGTCACGGCCAGCATCAGCACAAGACGAACAATGTCCAGAGGGTGAAACCCCCATGCGCTGTAAAGGCGGTAGCGCACTGTGGTGCCGCCGAGCAGGGCTCCCAGGTTATAGCTCACGGCGCAGCCTGTAAACGAAACAAAGCTGATGCGTGAAAGCGGCAGCTTGCGGCGGATGGCTTTGACGGCAAGCCAGTCGTATCCGATGAGTATGATGTAGTTCAGCGCTACAAGCAAAACGGCGGACAGCAGCTGCGCTGGATGGATGTTAAGAACGCTTGTGATGATTTCCTGCAGGCTGTAGGCTTTAAGCTTATGGTAAAGAAGCCAGCAGGCAAGGGCGCATATGAGCGCAATCAATATTTTGCCGAGAACATGAAGGTATTTTTTCATTAATATTTCCAATTGATGCACATGATACTGTGCGCGTCTGTCAATGCTATCCTTATCAGTAAAAGATGGCAAGAAAAAGTGAATATTCACTGCCGAAACGCGCTCAGAGCACATTGCAATATTGACGGACAGCGGCGTCAAAAGGTAAAAATTCGCTGACCGGCTAAGCTTTCTTGCAGCAGC
>JAGAZG010000103.1 GCA_017940105.1 Mailhella sp.
AATGCCATGTTTCACGTGAAACATGGCATTTTTCTTTTCCTTAGCCAATCGCAATTTGTTTCACGTGAAACGCTTGATTTTCGCTATTGCAACGTTTATGAAAAGGAGCAACAGAACAAGGAGTTATTCTTGTCAAGAATCATAGCTGTAGCCAATCAAAAAGGCGGCGTAGGAAAAACGACAACTTCAGTAAATTTATCCGCGTCGCTGGCAATAATGGAAAACAGAGTGCTGCTTGTGGATTGTGATCCACAGGCAAATTCTACGAGCTCACTCGGCTTTGAGCAGCAAAATCTTAAGCATAATCTTTATACCGCATTATGTGGCAAATCAGATGCAGCTCAAGCTCTCCTGCCGACGGCGTTGCCATATTTAACACTTATGCCGTCAACAACAGATCTTGTCGGCATAGAAATCGAACTCGTAGGTAAAGTCAACAGAGATTATTACCTGTCCGAATTGCTGAACACCTTAAAGGATAAATATGACTACATAGTACTGGACTGCCCTCCTTCACTGGGAGTGCTGACCATAAATACGTTATGCGCGTCGCACGAAGTACTTATTCCACTGCAATGCGAATTTTTTGCACTTGAAGGAATTGTCAAGCTTATGCGTACATACGAGCAGGTGCGCAAGTATTTGAATAAGGATTTAAAAATATTAGGTGTCCTCCTGACCATGTACGATTCAAGAAACAAGCTGGCGAGGCAGGTAAAGGCAGAGGCAGAAAGATGTTTTCAGGCACATATGCTGCAAACGGTCATACCTAGGAACGTGAGGCTTTCAGAAGCGCCAAGCCATGGAAAAACAATAATTAATTACGATATACGTTCAAAAGGAGCCGAAGCATATCTGCAGCTGGCCAAAGAAGTCGTGAATAAAAAAGCTATGCCGTAAGCGGCACTTACCAAGAGAAAAAACATGAGCAGCAAAGAATGGGGATTGGGAAGAGGCATCAGCAGCTTGTTTCCTGCAACTGAACAGGAAAAGGACGAATCAACGACTAAACTGGCGTTGACTCAGTTGGCTGCCAGTCAAAATCAGCCAAGAAAACGCTTTGACAGCAACGCGCTGGCAGAGCTTGCTTCTTCAGTTAAAAAACAGGGAATCCTGCAGCCACTGCTGGTCAGGCTTATGCCGGGAACAACGCCGCAGCGATACGAAATAGTAGCGGGAGAAAGACGCTGGCGTGCTGCAAAAATGGCGGGACTGACAGAAGTACCTGTCATAATAACCTGCTATACGGATAAAGAAGCCATGACGGTTGCTCTGGTGGAAAATCTCCAGCGTGAAAATCTCAATCCAATGGAAGAAGCGGAAGCATTAAAGGCATTAAGGGAAGCCCATAACCTAAGCCAGGAGCAACTTGCGGAACAACTTGGCAAAAGCCGTTCTGCCGTGGCAAACTCATTAAGACTGCTGCAGCTGCCCGCAAACATGCAGGATGCCGTTTTCGAGGGTGAAATAAGCGCCGGGCACGCCAGGGCACTGCTGAGCATTGCTGAAAAAAGCCTGCAAGAAAAACTTTATGCGGCAATACAGGAACGGCATCTTTCAGTACGGGAAGCAGAAGCGGCAGCAGAAAACTGCAGGCAAAAAGGACGTCTGCCAGAATATTTAGAAATAAGAGATGACCGGCAGGAAACTCAACAGAAAAAAAAGCGTGCGGTAAAACCGCAAACGGTAAAAGATCTTCAAAGCTTATTGCGCAGGCTCAGCGGCAAAAGAGCATCCATAAGCGGCGATGGTATGCGAGGGAACATTACCATTCCATACGCATCGGAAGAAGAGCTAGAAGCCCTTATTGAAATGCTCACAGAGAATAAATCCTAGAGCATTAAAAAAATGCTCGAGAAAGTTTTACCGGAGGCAAAGCTGTCTCGCCAGGCATGAGTAGCCTGGATTGTCAATGCGGCGAAGCCGCTTCCTCCAGGGCCACGCAGGCCGCATTCACTTCCGGCGTCAAGCGAAATGGCTGGCATAAGGGGACTACGAGCTCGTAAAGTGTATCCAGAGCGATAGCCTCAATATTTCTGAAAGTGCTCTAGAGGGCAAAAAGGCATCTGGCAATCAGAGAATACAGTTAGCGCTTGTGCAAGATAGCAAGATAAAGAGAATCCTGACCTCGGATTTGAGGCAGAAACATCTGGCTTGATTCAAGTACTGCGTCACGATGATGTTTTATAAAGCGGTCAACCTGCAGTTCATTTTCATCCGCATTATATGCGCACGTGACATAAAAAAGCTGTCCATCAGACGACAGGTTATTCCAGGCATGGCATAAAATATCTTTTTGAAGATCTACTGCAAAATCGAGCCAATTCTTTGTGATCCTGAACTTGATTTCGGGATTGCGGGCCAGGGTTCCGGTGCCGCTGCAGGGCGCGTCAAGCAAAATGGCAGAAAAAATTCCAGTGACATCCTGGGCTCTGCATGTTTTTATTTCAGGCAATGGGAGTCCAAGCCTATGAAAATTCATCTGCAAATCAGCGACGCGTCTTGAAGAAGGATCCGTGGCAAGGGCGACATGCACGCCCTGCTCCATTAAGGCCGAAGTTTTACCTCCGCGTCCGCAGCAGCAATCCCAAAGCTCAATGAGACCACACCTGCTGCGAAGACGGTTAGCAACAGCTTCTGCCACAAGCTGTGAAGAAGTGCCCTGACGTGAGATAATGCCGGCTTTCTCAAAAGAAACGAGCTGATTCCAAACGTCGATACCTGTATCGTGCGCGGCATCTGAAATTGCTTCATGGCAAAAACCATGTGATCCGCAAGGGGCAGCGCCAAGAGAAAGCATTTGATTTAGCACAGCCTGCGCGCCTGGTCGAAAAAAATTAATGCGCCAGCATGCAGCTGGTGCCTGAGTAAGCGAGCGAGCCATATTGACGGCATGCAAAGCGCCATATTGGCGCACCCACTGCTGAGCAAGCCACAAAGGAATAGAACCGGCATGAGCAATATCAATGGGTGATGAAGACTCTCCCAGAGACAAAAGCCATTCATGGATGTCATCAAAAATAAGACGGTATTCAGCAGCTGTTTTTCGTAGAACGGCATTGACGAGACCAGCGCTTCGCTCACCAAGAAAATGACGGGCAAGCCCTGTCAATTCGTTGACAGATGCATGGGGAGGAATGCCAGGCATAAAAATAAGTTCATAAGCGCCAAGTCTGAGCAAATGACGGATCATACGCGAAAGCGAGTCCGGACGGGGCAGAAAGCGAGTGAGAGCGCCATCAAGAATGCATGCATGGCGAAGCACACCATAGACAAGTTCAGAAAGCAAAGAACTGTCAACATCAGACAATGCGAACTTAGCAGATTCACCAGCAAGAAGCGAAGCTAGGGGTGCGTCGCCTGACTTGCCGCAAAATACAGAGTGCAACAGCAAAAGGGCACATTCACGGACTTTTGAAACACCAAAATTATGAGGGCTTTTTTTATTATGTTTGATATGAGAACTGCATTGTTGCATAAAACCCCTCATTCGGGCTGCAATGCGCATTTATTGATGTTTTAGAAAGAATCAGTAACTAATGCCATGCGGCCAAAAGGTTCGTTCATGCCCTTAAGCCATCCATTGCGAAAATCAGACGCTTTCATCGTTCCCTTGCCTGCGGGCCGTAGTTCATTGACTTTATATGCACCTGATCCACAGGCGACGACCAGGCTTTGTCCATGCATACCGACCAAAGTGCCGGGTGTGCAACCAGTATCTGTATCTATAGGTTCGCCAGGCGTCAGGCGCAGAGGCAATGGAGCCTTTCCATCCAAAAGCAGGGTTGTCCTTGCTCCAGGAAAAGGGCTCAGGCCGCGTATCAGATTATGGATGGAATGAGCGTCAAAAGACCAGTCAATGAGTTCTTCATTGGCAGTGATCTTATGCGCATATGTGGCAAGTTCGCTATTTTGCGGTACAAAGGCTGCACGCCCTTCAGCAATCATGCGAAGAGCTCCGACAATCAGTTGCGATCCATGAAGGGCCAGTTCATCAAATAAAGTGCCGGCAGTATCGCCAGGTTCAATGCTGACGGCCTGCTGCAGCAGCACGGGGCCGGTATCAAGGCCAGCTTCCATCTTCATGATAGAGACTCCGGTGACGTGGTCGCCGTTCATGACAGCCCGTTGGATGGGAGCAGCACCGCGATACCTGGGCAAAAGCGAAGCGTGAACATTAAGAGGGAAAAGAGATGGAATATCCAGGACGCTCTGCGGCAAAATAAGACCGTAAGCGGCAACGACAAGGACGTCAGGCGTCATGGCGGCCAGCGCGTCAACGTCATCACGATTGCGAAAATTAAGTGGCTGATAAACAGGCAGCCCAAGCTCATCAGCCAGTGTTTTGACAGCTGACGGGCGAAGTTTTTTGCCACGGCCGGCAGGTCGGTCCGGTTGCGTGTAAACGGCAGTTACGCAGCAATCGTTATATTCGGCAAGGGAACGCAGGATGGAAGCCGCAAAATCAGGCGTCCCCATAAAAACAATGCGTAATTTATTCATGTAAAGCCCCGCAAAGCAAAAGCCGGGACCAGGCAAAGCCGGATCCCGGCCATAAACCGGTAATGGCAGGAAAAAAAATTACTTCCTGTTCTTTTTCATCTTTTTATCATACAATGACCGCTTAAGAAAACTTATGTGGTCAATGAACAATTTGCCGTCAAGGTGATCAGTTTCGTGCTGCATGCATGCGCCGTAATACCCCTCACCTTCTATATGGACAGGCTTGCCTTCAAGATCCATAGCGTCCAATGCCACGCGTCTTGGCCTCTTGACCTTGGCGCGCAAGTCAGGCACCGACAGGCAGCCCTCATTTTCTTCATGGGGCTTGGGATCAAGAACAGTGATCACGGGATTGATAAAGACGCGAAAGTCCTGAGGCAGATCATCCTGCTCCTTTTCGAGAGAAACATCAATGATAACCATGCGTTTTAATACGCCTATCTGAGGCGCAGCAATGCCGACGCCACCAACGGTGACAAGCGTGTCGAGCATGTCTTTTGCAAGGGAACGCACTTCGTCATCGATTTCGGCGACAGGCTCACAGATCTTTGCTAGGACAGGATCGGGATATTGAACAACTGGACGCAGCATAAGGCTATTCCTTGTTTTCCGCAGCTGCTGCGGGCTTTTCACGCAGGCGAATTCCTAGCTCGCGCAACTGCTTTGCATCAACGGGGGAAGGCGCTTCAGTAAGCAGGCATGAAGCCTTTTGGTTTTTGGGGAAGGCAATCACATCGCGGATGGATGCTGCACCGGCAAGCAGCATCACTATGCGGTCCAGGCCAAAGGCAATGCCGCCGTGAGGAGGCGTTCCATAATCAAGGGCCTGTATGAAATAGCCAAACTGGGCTTTTGCAGATTCTTCGGTAAAACCGAGACCCTCGAACATGCGGGTTTGATCAGCTGGATTATGTATGCGTATGGAACCGCCGCCAATTTCATTGCCATTGAGCACCATGTCATAGGCACGTGCCTTTGCTTTTTCTGGATCAGTAAGCATGATGTCATAACTTTCATCCTGCGCGGCGGTGAATGGATGATGACAGGCAACCCAGCGCTTTTCTTCTTCGCTGTACTCAAACAGCGGGAAGTCGGTAACCCACAGCAGATTCCATGTGCCAGGCTTGACAAGTCCAAGCTGGTTTCCAAGGCGCACGCGAAGGCTGCCAAGGGCATTATTAACAAGGCCGGGCTCACCGGCCTGGAAAAACACGATGTCGCCGACTTCAAGACCGCAGGCTTCAGCAATGCCGGCCCTTTCTTCAGGCGAAAGGAATTTTGCGATGGGTGACTGCCATTCGTTTTCGTGGATTTTGATCCAGGCAAGTCCCTGGGCGCCAAAGCCGCGGACAAAATCCGTGAGTTCATCGATTTCTTTGCGAGTCATGACAGCACCGCCAGGAACGCGCATAGCTTTAACAAGCTTTGCCGAGGCAAAAAGCTTAAAGGCAGAACCATGAACGATGGACGTGACATCCTTGAGCTTAAGATCAAAACGTGTATCGGGCTTGTCGGAACCGTAGTCGCGAATGGCCTCTTCATAGGTCATCCGCCTGAGGGGGAGCTGCACCTCAACGCCAAGAGCGTCGTGGAAAACCTTGGCAATGAGCCCCTCGGCCATGTTCTGCACCTGAGATTCATCGACAAAGCTCATTTCAATGTCGACCTGCGTAAATTCAGGCTGGCGGTCTGCCCTGAGATCTTCATCGCGAAAGCAGCGCGCAACCTGATAGTAACGATCAACGCCGCTCATCATAAGCATCTGCTTGAATTGCTGCGGAGACTGAGGAAGCGCGTAAAATTCGCCGGGAAACA
>JAGAZG010000104.1 GCA_017940105.1 Mailhella sp.
AAGCGTTCAACCATGCTACAAATGCTCCCAGGTGGGCCCGCGGCGAATACGAGCTGCCCGGCACCATACTTTTTGAAAACGGCGTCAATTATCTGCGCTGAAGCTTTTCATGTGCTGAGTGCAGGGCGGCGGGGCATCCCGCCGCCCTTTGCGTTAACGCAAAAAGCGCGCCTTGCCGGCGCGCTTCTGCTTGCGAAATCATTGGTTTCAGCGGTCTGTCAGCGTTACTCTTTGCTTTGCCTGGCTTATGCTTTCTGTCAGCAGCTTGCTGCGGCTTGCATAGCTTGTGTGCAGCAGTTCATGAGCAAGATGCGAATTGGGTTCGCCAAGGAATTCGTCGTAAAGGCGCTTTACCTGCGGATTGTTGTGAGACTGCCGCCTAGGCATGCCGCGGTCTATGGAGTAGAGACCATCCTGCCGGTTGTTTTTGCGGGGGAGGTAGTCATTTTTCACGCGGGGCGTGCCGCCTCCGTCCACGCATCCCCCGGGACAGGCCATGACTTCGATGAACGCATAAGGAGAATCGCCCTTGACCGCCTGCTCAAGAAGCTTGCGCGCATTGGCAAGTCCAAAGCATACGGCGACCTTGATTTTTCCGCCTTCGCCAAGGTCGATTTCTGCCTCGCGCAGACCTTCGCTGCCTCTTACCGGAGCAATTTCAATGCCGGCCAGTTCTTTGCCGTTGAGCTTGGCATACACGGTGCGCAGGGCCGCTTCCATAACGCCGCCGGTGGTGCCGAAAATAACGCCTGCGCCGGTGGAATCGCTCATGAAGGGGTTGTCAAACGGTTCAGGTTCGACTTCTGCCAGATTAATGCCGCAGCGGCGAAGAAGGCGGGCAAATTCGCGCACGGTGATGACGACGTCTGTATCGGGGCCAAGCTGCGATGACAGCTGGGGACGGGCCGCTTCAACTTTTTTGGCCGTGCAGGGCATGATGGATACGACGCGCAGGTTTTCGGCGGGGATGCCCATCTGCTTCGGCAGGTAGGTCTTGGCGAGCGAACCGAAAATGCCCTGGGGGGAGCGCGTGGTGGAAAGATGCGGCAAACCCTGCGGAAAATGCTTTTCGGCATAGCTGACCCACCCGGGGCAGCAGGAGGTGAACATGGGCAGCACGCCTTTGTTGCGCATGCGGTCAAGCAGTTCAGTCCCTTCTTCCATGATGGTCACGTCTGCGGCAAAATCGGTGTCAAGCACAATGTCGGCGCCGATGCGGCGCAGGGCGGCAACAATTTTGCCTTCGGTGTTTTCGCCGGGCTGCATGCCAAATTCTTCGCCAAGCACAACGCGCACGGATGAGGCGAAGGTGAACACGGTCTTGATTTTAGGATCGGCGATGAACTCAAGCACTTCGTCGTTCTGGTCGCGTTCGGCAAGGGCTCCGGTAGGGCATACGAGGATGCACTGGCCGCACTGGATGCAGACCGAGGTGTTCTGGTCCTCCGCCATGCCCACGCCGACATAGGCATTGGGGCCTGTGCCGTCCACGGTAAGCGCTGCAACCCCCTGCACGTTGCGGCAGACGTCAATGCAGCGCAGGCAGCGCACGCACTTGCTCATGTCACGCACCATTCCGCGCATGGTGTCGTCAAACGGCCTGTCCGAAGCGATGCGCGGGGCAAAACGGTTTGTGGAAAGCCCGACGAATTCGCCAAGGTCCTGGAGTTCGCAGCTGCCGTGCCTGGCACAGGCGATGCAATTCTGGTCGTGATCGGCAAAAAGCAGTTCGACTTGCAGGCGCTGGTGGGCGCGCACTTTTTCTGTGCGCGTAAAAACCTGCATTCCTTCCTGCATGGGCGTGTTGCAGGCGGTGAGCATCTGCGTGCCGCCAGCATCGTCCCTGACCTCGACAGCGCAGACCCTGCACGTGCCCGGCTTGTGTCCCAGTGGGGCAAAATGGCACAGCGTGGGAATAAAGACATGGCTGCGGCGCGCTGCCTGAAGTATGGTTTCCCCTTCGGTAAACTCGCATGGGGTTCCATTGATGTATGCGTTCATGGTCATTCCTCCCATGATCAGGCTGTGACGCCGGGGATGCGGTGTCTGGTGACGAAGGATATGATGCGGTAGCAGCGCATGCAGCGGCTGGCCTCCTGCCAGGCTTCCTGCTGAGTCATGGTTTCTTCAACCTCGTTGAAGTTATGGTCCCGCTCATCAGGCTTAAGGTCGTGTATTTTCACGCGCGGCTGCTTTTCATGGGGACATGCTTCGTCGTTTTCAAAAAGTTTTGCGGCGGTAACCAGCTTGCTTGCCTGCTCGCGTGCAAGAAACGGTGCCGTGCCGGCCTGCAGGTAGCTGTCAATGGCCAGTGCCGCGATGGCGCCCTGCGCCATGCCGTGGATAAGCACGCTCGGTCCTTTGGATCTCGGGCCGCTCGTGCCGTCGCCTCCGGCAAAAACGCCTGGACGCGAGGTGGCCTGGTATTCATCCACCAGAATGTGCTTTTTGCGGTCGCAGTCTATGCCGTCTTCCTCCGTCAGGAAGTCAGGATCGGTAGTCTGGCCGATGGCGGCCAGCACGCTGGAACAGGGGATGACGAATTCAGAGCCTGCCACAGGCCTGACGCCGCGTCTTCCGCTGGCGTCGGGATCGGTCTGCTCCATGCGCAGGCACTGCAGGCCGGTTATTTTTCCGTCGCTGATGATGAGCCTGTCCTGCCCGGTGAGAAAATGGAATTCAACGCCTTCTTTCATGGCTTCGGTGATTTCTTCATGATCCGCAGGGGCGTCCGCTTCGGTACGGCGGTACACGAGATGCACTTTCCCGTCCGTCATGCGGACGGCGGTGCGGCAGCAGTCCATGGCCACGTTGCCGCCGCCGACAACGACGATGTCGCCTTGCAGCGTTGGCTTGCCGCCGCCTTCAAGCATATCGTGAACGCGTTCAAGAAAAGCGATGCCGTTCTCGTACCCCGGCTGGCTGATGTCTTCATCCGGCATGCCGAGATACGACCCCTTCGGGCAGCCTGTAGCGATGAACACAGCCTTGTAGCCCCTGGCAAACAGGTCGCCGACATGAAAGTCGCGGCCAAGCTTCTGATTGAAAAAGAACATGCCGCCCATGGATTTGATCAGCTCGTTTTCCTGCTGCAGCACGTTTTTTGGCAGGCGGTAGAAAGGAATGCCGTAGCGTATCATGCCGCCGGCGCGGTCGTGGGCTTCGTAAATGTCAACGGGGTAGCCCATGTCCAGCAGCTGATAGGCGCATGTGATGCCCACTGGCCCGGCGCCGACAATGGCGACGCGTGTGCTTTTGCTGCTGTTGAACGGCGTGGGATGCAGCACGCCGGCAACAATGGTTTTGTCTGCGGCAAAGCGCTTGAGGTTGCGTATGTCGACCGGCTGATCGACCTTGCCCCGGCGGCAGGCCTGCTCGCAGTAGCGGACGCATACGCGGCCGCAGCTTCCTGCAAAGGGATAATGCTTGAGCACGACCCCGGCGGAAAGATCGTTATGGCCATCTTTGATGTAGTCGATGTAGCGCGGCACATTGACGTGGCTTGGGCATGCCTCGATGCAGGGGCTGGTTGTGACGGAGTAAAAGCCTTCTTCAGAGAGCTGCGTCTGAGGGTGCATTTCATCAGAAAAATGAGCGATGGCCTGCAGCAGGGGTATGGCGGCGGTGCGCCCCACGCCGCAAAGCGATGTGTCGCACATTTGTTCTGCCAG
>JAGAZG010000105.1 GCA_017940105.1 Mailhella sp.
ATCGAGGTAATAGGCGTCGGCAAGGGAAAGCTCCGATTCTATGGCATACGGGCTGAAGGGGAACTCTTCTTTGATGCGTTCGTAGTACTTTGCGGCGCCGATATAGTTTTTATCCCTCATGGCTTCATTTCCCGCCTCAAAGATTTCCTGCACGGTATCTTCCGGCGGCGAAATAAAGAATTCGTCAATAAAGGCGCAGCCGTTCAACAAGAGAGAACAGGCGAGGGAAAAAGAAAGCAGCAGATTACGCATTCCATTGCTCCAGGTAAGAAAGCGCTGCCGCAGCTGCCGTGGCACCGTCTCCGACGGCGCTGCTGACCTGCCGGCAGTGCTTGGCGCGTATGTCGCCTGCGGCGAAAATGCCCGGCACGTTGGTGCACATTTCAGCATCGGTCAACACAAAGCCGGCGGAGTCGAGCGAAACGGATGAAGGCAGCCATGCGCTGGCCGGCTCCATGCCGACATAAAGAAAGACGCCGTCCACGGGGATCTCGCGCGTGATGCCGTCTGAAAGAGACCTCACCGTCACGGATTCGACGGCGTTGCCGCCATTGATGCCGTCGACCACGCTGCTTGTGAGCGTTTCAATGTTTTCGGCTGAGCGAACCTTCTGCTGGTAGATCATTGCGCCGCGAAAAGCATCGCGCCGGTGTATGAGCCACACCTTGCGCACGATCCTGGCCAGATACAGCGCTTCTTCAAGTGCGGAGTTGCCGCCGCCGACAACGGCGACGTCGCGACCGCGGTAAAAGTTGCCGTCGCAAACGGCGCAGTATGAAACGCCTTTGCCGGCAAGGCTGCGTTCACCAGGCGCACCGAGCTCCCTGTGATGGGCCCCGGAGCAGGCAACGATGGTCTTCGCCTGCAGTTGAGTGCCGTCTTCAAAATAAAGCACGGCGGCTTTGCCGGGAGCAGGCGCGTCGCTCCGCACGACGGAGCCGCGTTTTCGATCCACAGGATACGCGGCGAGGTGCGCTTCAAACAGGTCGGCAAGTTCCCAGCCTTTCACCCCTTTGGGAAAGCCCGGGTAGTTTTCGATTTCTGCAGTGGACAGTATCTGCCCGCCGGCAGCGCTGTTTTCAACAAGCACCGTGCTGACGCCGGAGCGCACAAGGTAGAGCGCTGCGGTGATGCCTGCCGGTCCCGCCCCTATGACGGCTGCGTCATAAAGCATCAGAGCGCCTTTGCAATCATGTTGGCGAGAACAGATTTTGCTACTGCCCCGGTGATCTGGTCGACGACTTCGCCATCTTTAAAGACAATCAGCGTGGGGATGGCGCGAATGCCGAACTGGCTGGGCACCTTGAAGTTTTCATCGACATTGACCTTGCAGACAAGAAGACGGCCTTCATATTCCTGCGCAAGCTCATCAACAATGGGGGCGACGCCGCGGCAAGGACCGCACCAGGGCGCCCAGAAATCAACAAGCACGGGAAGGGAAGATTTGATGACAACGTTTTCAAAATCCGCATCGGTAACTGCAACGGACATGGCGAAAACCTCCATGGATATGGCTTGGGGCCATTATTTTTTTAGATGGTCGACAGCTGGATTACAGCCTGTAAATTATAGGTGCACAAAGACTGACTGTCAAGGATGGCGCAATACGCCTTTCAATCCGCCGCGCACGGAATCCAGTCTTCGGGTATGGCTTGCCCCCTCGGTATGGCAGAAAGGTCGAGCCTGTGGCAGCGTCCGGCCAGGGCCATGTGCATTCCGGCCCTGGCCACCATGGCGGCATTGTCGCCGCAGAGGGCGGGGCGCGGTATGAACAGGGGAAGAGCTTTTTCTTTGGCCAGGCGGACGAATTCGGCCCTGACGACGCTGTTTGCGGCAACGCCTCCGGCAACCACCATGCAGCGCGGAGTAAACGTCTCCATGGCTCTGCGGGCCTTGATCGAGAGCGTTTCTGCTATGGCAAGCTGAAACGAGGCCGCCGCAAGGCACAATTCGGGCGAGGCCTGGTCAAGCCTCTGCCTGGCAGGTACGTCGCCTGGCGGAAAAAGCGCTTCGGGGTGATTTGAAAGCCAGATCAGGCCTGCCGTCTTCAGCCCGCTGAAGCTGAAGTCCAGGTTGTCATTGTGCGTGTACGGCCGCGGAAAAAGATACGGATCTGCCTGGCTCCGCTTGCCCAGGGCATCCAGCAGGGCTCCGCCCGGGTAGGGCAGCCCGGCCATTTTGGCAAATTTGTCGCAGGCTTCGCCGGCGGCATCGTCGATGGTTCTGCCCAGCACGGTCATGTCAACGGGGCTGTCCATGCGGTAAAGGTGGGTGTGACCGCCTGAAATGAGCACGCCCAGGGCCGGATATGCAAGCGTGTTTTCCAGGTCTGCCGCCAGAAGGTGCGCCTGCAGGTGATTGACGCCGATCAGGGGAATGCCGTGCGCAAGAGCAAGGGCCTTGGCAAAGGCCACGCCCACCAGAAGGCAGCCGAGGAGCCCCGGCCCCCTGGTCACGGCTATTCTGTTGATGCGCTGCCATGGGTCGTCGCCCAGCTGTGCCTTTTTCAGCAGGCTGTCAAAAAGCGGTCCGATGAGCCTGGCGTGTTCACGCGAGGCAAGTTCTGGAACAACGCCCCCGAACAGGGCGTGAATGTCTGCCTGGCTTGAAATGACAGAGGCCAGCACCCCCCCTTCGTCACACAGGGCGAGAGCCGTTTCATCGCAAGAGCTTTCTATACCCAGAACAAGCATGGATCATCCTTTTGCCGGCATGCCGGCGAAAAAACAAGCCTGGCGGACGCATGAGCGGACGCCAGGCAAATTGGCGGCTGCGGCCTGGGCAGGCTACTCCTTGCCCTCTGCCTTGTAGATTTCGAGCACCTGATCCACATCGTCGGCAGAGCCGATGATGAGCGGCGTGCGCATGTGTATGGAAGATGGAACAATGTCAAGTATGCGCTGTTTGCCGTCCGTTGCCTTGCCGCCCGCCTGCTCGGCAAGAAAAGCCATGGGCGAGGCCTCGTACATCAGGCGGAGCTTGCCCCTTGGATGCTTGGTGTCCTCTGGGTAGAGATACACGCCGCCCTTGAGCAGCGTGCGGTGAAAGTCGGCGACAAGCGAGCCTACATAGCGCAGGGATCTCGGTGGCATGTCAACAGGGCGGTTAAAGGAATGGACGGCTTTTTGAATGGCCGGATCCCAGTTGTTGAAATAGCCGTGGTTTGTTGAGTAGTACTTGCCTATGCGGGGTATCTGGATGTTGGGGTGGGTGAGCAGGAATTCGCCGATGCCCGTGTCGAGGGTGAATCCGTTGACGCCGTGCCCCGTTGAATAGACCAGCATGGTGGACGAACCGTAGAGAAAGTAGCCGGCAGCCACTTGTTCCGTGCCCGGACGCATGAGCGCTTCGGGGCTGAGCTGCCAGTAGTTTTCGTCGTCAGGCCGGCGGAAGATGGAAAATATGGTGCCTATGCTGACGCCGACATCAATGTTGGACGAGCCGTCCAGCGGATCGAAAAAGATGGCGTAGTGCCCGTGAGGTTCGTTTTCGGGCACAAAGAACGGCTCTGCCATTTCTTCTGAGCCAACGGCGCAGACAGCTCCTGAGCTTTGCATCCGGTAAACAAGCGTGTTGTTGGCGAATGTGTCCAGCTTTTGCACCTGCTCGCCCTGCACGTTGACGGAACCGGTCGCCCCCAGGATATCCACGAGGCCTGCCTGGTTGACGTTGCGCGAGATGATTTTTGCCGACAGGATAAGGTCGTGCATGAGGGATGTGAACTGACCGGTGGCGTGTGGGGACCACCTGCGCTGCGACATGATCAAGTGTTCAATAGCTGTAACTTCGGACATGCTCAATCTCCTCAGTATCAGATGCTCCGCCCGTTCAAAACGCGGCTTGGACGGCGCGGCAGGTTAAGGTTGCCTATGTTCGCTGTAAGCGCTTCAATGCTCGACGGTTGCAAAAACGAGGGGCAGCTCCGCGATGTGCCTTGTCACCCACAGCATGGATGAGCCGTCTTTTGACAGCCTGCCGTTCGTTTTGCGTTTAAGAACTTTTTCCCATTCCACGTCTGCCATGGGGGTGGAGGCATAGTCGAGATCCCCGCTCCAGAGCAGCGTTTCGGGCGAGCGGACAATCATGTCGCCGGGTGACGTGGTGAAGGGCAGCAGCGCGCGAAAATCAAATGCCGCCACCAGAATGGCTACGAGCGTGTCTTCCTGCAGAAACGGGCGGGCGATAAGCACTTCGGGGCCGAAGGGCGAATCCTGCACGGCGCTGCGCAGATTTCTGGGCAGGGTCTTTGGCGCGACTTCGAGCAGAGGCGAAAAGTCAAGCTGCTTGAGCGGCGCACCCGGAATGGCTGCTTCTAGGGAACCAGAAGGCGACAGAATGTAAAGTCCTGACAGCCATGGAAAACGTCCAAGAAACGCGTTTGCGGCATCGGAATCAGGCAGCGAAGCGAGCGCGTCAAGCGACTTTTCAAGCCTGGTGAGCTCTTCGTCTATGGGCATGACCCGGCGGACAAGCTTTTGCTCGGGATCTTCAAGAAGAACCTTGTCGTCTACGGTCAGGGTTTCCGGCCTGTTGATATGCGTGTGGTAAAAGTTTTTTGAAGACTTGTAGGCATCATGCACCTGAGCGCATCCTGGGAGCGACAGTGCCGCGGCAACCGCAGAGGCAAGCAGGGCATAGATTAGACTTTTGCGCATGAAATCTCCTGATAGTCAGCTGCGGGCCCGTTTTTCCAGCCTTCCAGCCAGTTCTTCAAGCATGCTGATAACGGCTGCGGAGTCCTGCCGGCTTTCATCTGGCGGAACGGCCTGCAAGAGGCTTTCCAGTTTTGCATTGAGTTCGTCACGTTCTTCCTGAGACGGCGAGCGCTCGAGGAGTTCGCGGTAAACGGCGGCGGCTTCTTCGGTAGCCCCCTGTTCTTCGAGAACAAGAGCCATGGAGCGCGTGACAAGGGAGCATTTTCCTTCGGGGCTGGAGGAAGGCGGTGTTTCTTCAGCCTGCAGGGGGGCCGCTTTGGCGGCGTCCTGGCGGATCTTTGCGTTTTCCGGCGGAACGGAGAAAGGCTGTTCGTCGTCAAAATCTTCGGGCACGGCATCGAGACTGCTCCAGGGGAGCAGGTCGCTTTCTCCGCCGGAAGGTTCGGTGCCGGCAGTATTCCTGCCGCCGGCTTCGCCCGGGCTTTCTTCCGGAGCGCTTGGAGCTGCGGGCCCCAGGTCTTCTTTCTGGCGCAGGCTTGCAAGTCCGGCGCTAAAAACTTCTGCCAGGCTGAACCCCTCGTTTTTCAGGCAGGAACTGAAAAATACGAGCATGGCGCCAAGATCCGCACGCACGCCGGGCATGCGGCTCCAAATTTGCCAGAAGGAGGGATGTTCTGAAAGCAGGCGCACAAGGTCAGAAGCCTCTGCCATGGCGGCGGTTTTCTGACCGGAATGCTCCAGCTCGTCCAGCAGTTCGAGCCTGGCTTCAAGAAATTCGGGATGGCGCTGCAACCCCGCCTTCAGCACGGCGACGGCTTCGCTGCGCCGGCCGTCTTCGACCATGAGCCGCGCATACGGAAGAAAAATGCGGGAATGGGGATCCATTTCCAGCACTTCCTGGTACCAGCGCAGTTTTTCCTGCCTGGAAGGGGCCGCTGCAGAAGAAGGAAACGCCGTTTCCTTATTTGTTTCCGGCATGTGCTTCGCCTTTGCTCCAGAACGCGTTTTTCTGCTGCTCGTTGTCAAACAGATAGAGGATTTCGTTTTTTCTGACGTAGTTGAGCCGCTGGCGGATGATTTTTTCTACATAGGCGGGATCAGCCTTCAGCAGGCGGATTTCCCGGCTGAGGTTTGAGCGCTGCTTGTTTAATTCTGCCAGCTCCTGTGAAAGGACATTTTTTTTGTCTTTGAGGGCGCTCCAGGTATAAATGCTGTTCGAACCCCACATCAGGCTGCTGATGAAAGCGGCGTTCACAGAAATGGCTATGGCGGGAAGCAGGAACTTCCACAAGGCGTTTTTATTGACAAGTTTGACGTTCATGCCGCATGCCCCGGTGCATCATGAGGGTGTTTCAGAAAGATTGCTGCGCCAGTCACGGTAAAAGACATAAAAATAATTGGCGCCGGAAAAAATGGTGAGAAGGAGCGCGACATACAAAAAAATGCTGCCCAGTAGATGAAAGGGAATGCCCAGCAGGGGAAAGTGGATGAGCAGCGGCACCAGCGCCACGATCTGCATGACGGTTTTCCACTTGCCGTACCAGTCTGCCGCAATGACAATGCCCTTGTCTGCCGCGACGGCACGAAGACCCGTGACGGCAAGTTCGCGCATGATGACGATGATGACTACCCAGGCGGGCACCCAGCGCAGCCCCACCATTTCGATGAGTATGGAGCAGATAAGCAGCTTATCTGCCAGCGGGTCGAGAAATTTGCCGAAATTGGTCACCTGCTTTTCCCGGCGGGCGATGTATCCGTCAAGAAAGTCAGTGATGGCCGCGGCAAGAAAAAGAAACATGGCTGCCCAGCATGTCCAGACGCTGGGAAAATGAATAAGGGCGAGTATGGGCAGCACTGCGCCAATGCGCATGAGCGTGATGCGGTTTGCCCAGCCCATGTTTTTAAAAAAACTTGTAAGTTCCGAAAGGAACATGCCTTTTCTCCAACCATAAAACGTTGACTTGCATCCTGTAGCATATTTTTGCAAGGATGGGCAAGAAGGAAAGCAGGGTTCGGAAGGCCGAAAACGCTTCTCCATGCCGATTTGCCGGGCCGCGCGTTTAAACCTGGCGCATAAATCTTGACTTGTCTGTGCAGAATGAGAAAATATTTGCCGTACGGCATTAAAAAAAAACAGCATCCGGGCGCTGCCCTGCTTCTTAGGATATACCATGTTTAAAAAACGTTCTGTATACAGGTCTGAAAGGCGTTCTTCGTCTGGCGTTTCAGCCGCCGCCCTGCTTGTATTCCTGGGCGCTGTTGCTGCAGGCGTATGGTTTCTCATGCGCGACCTCAGCGGACCGTCTGTGACGATGGATCCGCCCCATTCTGGCCGCATGGGCATTGCGCAGAGCGTCAGGCTCAGCATGGACGACAAGTCCGGCGTTCAGTCTGTCGCCGTTACCGTGAGGCGCGGCGCCCAGTCCATGATCGTGCTTAAAGAAAAGTATGCGGAGCTCGAAAAGCACCGCGAGGCTGTCTTCAGTCTAAAAGACACGCAGCTGCCTGAAGGCAGCTTTGAACTTGAAATCAAGGCGCAGGATGGCTCGTTCGCCGGATTCGGCTTTGGCAATTCCACAACGCTGCGCCTTCCGGTGATTCTGGATGCGCAGCCTCCCCGCATAGCCGTGAAAACCATGCCGCCCTCCATAAGGAGGGGCGGGGCTGCCCTGATCGTGTACACGGTTTCTGAAGATGTCGACCGCACTGGCGTGCGCCTCGGGCAAAGCTTTTTCCATGCGTTCAGGCAGCCCAACGGAAGCTATGCCTGCCTTTTTCCCTTCCCCATAACATACAAGACGTCGGAGTTCTTTCCTGAAGTGTTGGCAAGGGATCTGGCCGGCAACGTGACATCCAGCCGCCTTCCCGTGCGTGCGGTGAACCGCACGTTCCGCTCTGACACGCTGAAGATTCCGGAGTCGTTCCTTAATTTCAAGGCCGCGGAGCTTGCGCAGATATGCCCGGAGAAAAGCACTTCGCTGGAGCAGTATCTCTGCGCAAACAGCAAGGAAAGGGCGATTGACGATGCAAAGCTGATTGAAATCGGTTCAGACCCGGCCAGAACGTCGCCTTCATTCCTGTGGACCGGGCGTTTCTTGCAGCTGCCGAAGTCTGCCGTGAAGGCCCGCTACGGCGATTTTCGTTCCTATGTGGATGACAACAGGCAGAAAATCGACGAACAGACGCACATGGGGCTTGACCTGGCTTCGGTCGCCCGGGCAGAAGTGCCTGCCGCGCAGCATGGGCGCGTTATCTGGACAGGCTACCTGGGCATTCATGGCAATATGGTGCTCGTTGATCATGGCATGGGCCTGGCAACGCAGTATTCCCACCTCAGCGAATACAGTGTTCAGGTCGGGGACGAAGTGCAGCCTGGGCAGATCATAGGGCGCACGGGCACGACCGGCCTGGCAGGCGGCGACCATCTTCATTTTGGCGTGCTGATAGGCGGAATCCCGGTCGAGCCTCTTGAATGGCTGGATCCGAAATGGCTGAAAAACAACATTACTGACCGCCTCAATACGCCCCTGTAGGTTTTTGCCCGTCCAAAACTTGCAACCTGCGCCAATGCAGGATATTTTGCCTCCTTCGTTCGCCGCTTTGTCTTGCCAGCCTGCAGGAATTCTGCAGGATGACTGGCATCCAGGCAGATTCAGAGGTTAAAAATCCAGGCTTAGGAGAAGCATATGCCCCACAAGGGTCCGCACATATCCATTTCTGCAGAGTACGTCGTCAACAGGATACTGCGCATCAATCTCGAAGATTTCGAGCGCTGGCCTGAAAGCGTGCGCCAGCTTGCCAAAGAACTGGCCGAAGAGCTTTTTCTCGTGGCCTACAATCCCTTTGTGCCCGTTCAGCAGGTGCGTAAAAGCGTGGATGAGCGCTACCGCTCAGAGGCGCAGTCCCTTGCGCATCAGTATGCCACGGCCATAAGCGAAGGCATCACCATGTTCTGGAGCGCCTACGAAGCGGAACAGGAATTCTGCAAGATGCTTATCGAGAGGATCGCGGCCATCATGCCGCGCCGCTGCATCATGCGGCGCAGGGGCGCGCTTGTGGCTGCGGCCACAGACTCCACGGACCTGCGCATGGAGCTGCCCCTGCTGGTCGTCGAGCCTGAGACTCCTGAGCAGATCAGTTCGCTTGTCAGGCTTGCGAACGAGCTCAAGTTTGCCATCATACCCAGGGGGGGCGCTTCCGGCGCCACGGGCGGAGCAGTGCCGGCGCGCAAGCGCACCGTTGTCGTGAGCACGACGAAGCTTACGGCAAAGTCCGTCAACGTAAATGCCAAGACCATGACATGCCAGGCTGGCGTGATCACGCAGGACGCCATAGATTTTGCCGCTTCCAAGGGCCTTTTGTTCACGGTTGACCCGGCTTCAAAGACGGCCTCGACCATAGGCGGAAACGTCGCAGAAAATTCTGGCGGCCCGTTTTGCTTTGAATACGGCACGACGATCGACAACCTGCTTTCATGGAGCATGGTGACGCCAACGGGCGAGCTGATCCGCATCGAAAGGGTCAATCATCCCGGGCACAAGATCATGCCCGATGAAACGGCAGAATTTGACGTCAAGGATCTTTCCGGCGGGCTGCGCAGCATCGTGCGGCTCAAAGGCGAGGATGTGCGCCGACACGGACTGGGCAAGGACGTGACCAACAAGCTGCTTGGCGGTTTGCCCGGCATGCAGAAGGAAGGCATTGACGGCATCATCACCGAAGCTACCTTTACGCTGCACAGCAAGCCCCGCTTTTCAAGGGTCATGGTGCTTGAATTTTACGGCAAGTCCATGGTGCCGGCCGCTGAGCTTGTGCGCAAGGTCGTGGCCCTGCGCGACAGCATGCGCAGCCAGGGCAGCTTTGTCAGGGTTTCGGCTCTTGAAGAATTCAACTCCAAGTATGTCCAGGCCATAGGATACCAGCGCAAATCCGACAGGCATGACAGCGACCCGATTTCTGTCATCATCGTGCAGGTGGACGGCAATAACGCCGATGTGCTGGACGATACCGTGCAGGCTATTTATGCCCTTGCCGGGGAAGATTCCCCGTATGTGTACGCTGCCATTGCCAAAGACGAAAAGCAGGCCGCCCTGTTCTGGGAAGACAGGCACCGGCTGTCTGCCATAGCCAGGCGCACTTCTGGATTCAAGATGAATGAAGACGTCGTGCTGCCCATGGACCGCATACCTGAATTTGCCCACTATCTTGAAGGGCTCAACGTCGTCACCGCTGCGCGCGCCTATCACTATGCGCTTCAGGAGCTTTCGCGGCTTCCGGGTTTTCCGCCCGACGACGGCGAATTCAACGCTGAATTCGCCAGGACCGCGCATATTGCCGGCAACGACGGCTCTTCAGTGGAGGAAGGCCTTGTTGACGAAGCCCTGGCAGAGCACGCTGCAGAATGGCTGCTTAAGCAGAAAGAGCGCTTTCCGCGCCTTGCCTCGCGCATCGAAGGCATTGTCGCCTACATGAAAAGCAGCCGCATCGTCGTTGCAAGCCACATGCATGCGGGCGACGGCAACTGCCATGTGAACATTCCCGTCAATTCCAATGACCTGCGCATGATGGACGCCGCAGAAGAAACCGCCAGGCAGGTCATGGCCAAAACCCAGGAACTCGGCGGCGTCGTTTCGGGCGAGCACGGCATAGGCATTACCAAGATTGCCTTTATGGACCGGCGTGAAATGGACGATTTAAGAGAGTTTAAAATGCGCGTTGACCCAAGCGACCTGCTTAATCCAGGCAAGCTGGTCACGCCTATCCTGCCTGTTCGTCCGTTTACCTTTTCGTTCAACAGGCTGATCGAGGACATCAGCCAGTCCGGCCTGCCGGACAAGGAGCGCCTGACCAGCCTGCTGGCGCAGGTGCAGACGTGCACCCGCTGCGGCAAATGCAAGACCGTCTGCCCCATGGTTTACCCTGAGCATTCGTTCCAGTACAACCCGCGCAACAAGAACATCATTCTCGGCGCGCTGACAGAAGCCATATATTATTCGCAGGTGGCCACGGGCAGGCCGGATCCGGAGCTTCTTGAAGAGCTGCGCCACCTTGTGGAGCACTGCACAGGCTGCGGACGATGCGCTTCTGTATGTCCTGTAAAGATAGAATCGCCTGAAGTGGCGCTCAGTTCGCTGGCCTATGTCAAGCGGGAAGGAGCGGGGGGGCATCCCATAAAATCCAGGGTCCTTGACTACCTCAGCGTCAAGCCGGAGCAGAGGGTTCCTTCGTTCGCCAGGATGGCGGCCATCGGCCAGAACGTCATGAACCAGTTCATACCCCTTGTGCCTGCCATGTGGCGGCGCAGGGCAGAAAGCCCGCTTTTTTCAGGCAAGGGGCCTGCCCTTGGCATGGTCAACATGTATGAGAGCCTGCATCTTGGCAGGGATGTGCCTGCGCATCTGTTCCTGCCGCTTGCGGCGGAAGGGCAGATTCAGGATGCACTTGCAGAAAGGGTCCCTGCGGTGCTGTATTTTCCTGGCTGCGGCGGAGGGCTTTTTTACCGGCGCATAGCCCTGGCTTCCCTTGCGCTGCTACTGCATTCCGGCACGGCGGTTGTCATTCCCGGCCAGCACCTGTGCTGCGGGTATCCGCTGCTCGCCGCCGGAGACGCCGCGCATTACGAAGCCAATCTCCAGCATAACCGACAGGCTCTGGCAGCCGCCCTTCAGGCGGCGGGAGAAGCCGGTTTCGACGTCAGCATGCTTGTGACGGCCTGCGGTTCGTGCCGGGAATCCCTTATGCGGCATGGATTGACAGGCCTTGACGGACAGGTGCTCAGCCATCACGACATCGTTCAGTACCTTGTGGAGAAGCTGCCGCTTGAGCAGTCGCTCAGCGATGAACGGATTATTTTTCATGCGTCCTGCCATCCGTCCTGGTCAGGCGTCAAGGCCACCAAGGATGGCGGCAAGACGGCCCGCGCGCTTGAACGGCTGACAGGCTCTTCCATCATGATCAACACCGGCTGCTGCGGCGAGTCCGGAG
>JAGAZG010000106.1 GCA_017940105.1 Mailhella sp.
CATGAGGCTGCTGGAAATGCCTAAAAGTTCAGCTGCCCTGGCCTGTACAAAATCTGCGCGAACAAGGGCTCGTTTAATGAGAGCCGCTTCAATTTTATCGAGCGTGTCAGCAAGGTTGAGCTCTACAGGCAAAAGGTCAACGGCACTTTTAAATTGTGATTCTTCATCACGTATTTCGGGTGGCAGGTCATCTACGTTAATGATGTTGCCGGGCACCATCACCATGCAGCGTTCAAGAACATTTTGGAGCTGACGTATATGTCCTGGCCAGTCGTAACCGCTGAGATAGTTTTGAGCTTCAATAGAAAAGTTTTTGACGGGAATATTGTTTTCATCAGAAATTTTTTCTGAAAAATGAGCTATGAGCAGAGGAATGTCCTCGCGGCGTTCACGCAGGGGCGGCAACTGTATCTGGACGACATTGAGGCGGTAAAAGAGATCTTCTCTGAAGGTGCCTTCTTCGACCATTTTGGCAAGATTTCTGTTAGTAGCTGCGACAATGCGTATATCGACGCTGATGGATTCTGTGCCGCCAACACGTTCAAAAACGCGTTCTTGCAGAACTCGTAAAAGCTTGACTTGAAGGTCCATGCTTAATTCACCGATTTCATCAAGAAAAAGAGTGCCGTGGCTTGCCTGTTCAAATCGGCCCCGACGGGTGGCTACAGCACCAGTAAAGGAGCCTTTTTCGTGTCCGAAAAGTTCGCTTTCAAGAACACCAGGATTGAAAGCCATGCAGTTTACTGAAATAAAAGGGCCCTCTTTTCGGGGAGAACTGAAATGTATTGCGCGTGCCACAAGCTCTTTACCTGTTCCTGATTCTCCCGTGATCAAAACCGTAGATCGGCTTGATGCAACCCTGTCCACGATAGATAGGGTGTCGCGGATGGCTTTTGACTTGCCAATTATGTGGTGAACTTTATAGCGGTCTTCAAGGGATTCCTGAAGCAGCCTGAATTGCTGGTGAGTTTTTGACAGTTCAATGGCATTATGAACAGAAAGAAGCAATTCATCATTAGCAAAAGGTTTGGTTATGTAGTCAAAGGCGCCATAGCGCATGGCATCGACAGCACTTTCAATGCTGCCAAAAGCAGTCATGATGAGGACAGGAATGTCGGGCCAGGATTTTTTGATGCGCTGAAGCACTTCTTTGCCAGTTAGCTTGGGCATTTTCATGTCGGTGATGACGATATCCACTTCTGATTCATCTAAAAAGTGCAGGGCAAGCTCCGGATCATTAAGGGCAGTTACTTCGTAACCTGCGTCTTTGAGAAGGGCTTCCATAATGAGAAGATAGTTTTTTTCGTCGTCGATGACCAGAATGTGAGAAGTGTCAGTCATTGTTATTACCTGTCAGCGATGTTTGGGGCAGGGATGGAAAATGCAGAGAAATTTCAGCTCCGCCATCTTTTGCATTGGCAAGGTTCAGCTTGCCGCCGTGAGATTCTGTAATGCTTTGGACAATAGGCAAGCCAAGTCCTGTGCCATTGTCTTTTGTTGTGAAAAAGGGATCGCGGGCCTTGATCAGGGCATCGTCGGTAAAGCCTGGGCCTGTATCCCTGAAAAAGATGTCTGTGGAACCGTCTGGGTTGGTGGTGCCGCTTATAAAAATTTTTCCTGTTCCTGTGATGGCCTGCTGAGCATTGGCAAGAATATTGTAAAAGGCTCTGTAGAGGAGATCCGGGTCCCCCTGGATGAAAACATCGGGCGCAAGATCATCAGTCAAAACGGTAATTCCATGGCGTTCAAATTCCTGTCCAAGAAAGGCCATGGCCTTGCGGATAACATCAAGGGCGCATACGTTTTCACGCCTGGGGTCGCGTGGGCGAGCATAATCCAAAAAGTCATTGACTGTGCTGCCAAGTCTGCAGGATTCGTCATATATGGCGGTCAGCATGGCTTGTGTTGCGCTGTCTTCGCTTTTATGGCGGCGTATGAGAAATTCGGCAGTGGAACGTATGATGCCGAGAGGATTGCGGATTTCATGTGCAATGGAGGCAACCATGCGTCCCATGCTGGCAAGTTTTTCGTTCTGATGGAGCTGAGCTTCAAGTGATCGGCTGTGCTCAATTCTGCGGCTTAGATTATATTCTGCTTTTCTGGCTACAAAGTTTAAAAGCAGGAAAAGCACCAGCGTGGACAGTAGAAAAGCACCAAGCATGATGCGCTGCGCCTGAATTGTTTTGCGGTACTGCGGAGTAATGTCCTGAACAATTTCAAGTACGCCAAGAACAGTGCCGGGATTTTCGAAGAAACGGATGCTTTTAAAATCGGTGTCAACCGTTAAAGGAAAAACCGTACGGAGCAGGAAAGAGCCGTCTTTAATCGAAGGAGCAATTATGGCTCTTGCATAGGGCAAGGAAGATATGACGTCAAAATGGTGATCTTTGCCCTTAAAAACAAGAGAAACACCTTCGGTGGCAAGATCAGTCCTGCGCACTTCGCCAGCAGCGGTAGAATAAAGGACGGCGTCGTGGTTGTCGAAAAGACGGATAGTCTCAAGTTGCAAGCCATGCAGCTGAGATTTAATGACATCGTCAAGAAGCTTGTACTGAGCTGGGTCTGCAAGAGCAACACGCCCAGAAGCATACGCAACGGGAAGTGTGAATTTGCGAAAAATCTGGCGATTCATATTGTCAGCCAGCAGCAGCGCATACTCCTGCTGGCTGGAAAGAACCGTGGATATCATGGTACGTCCGATAAACAGAGCCAGAATGAAGCTTGAAATCAGGATCAGCACCAGTGACACATAAGAAAAAAAACGCGCGAGATTAAACGGCAGCCTGCTTTCATTCATGGGTTGGCTGGTATCGTTCATATCGCGGCCTCGTGCACAGGGATGGTACTTGAATCGTTTTCTTCAGCTTCCGGGCAGGCGTTTTGACTTTGCCTGCCTGGAAGCTGGAAGGTTAAAACGGCTGGAATACGGAAGGAGTGTCAGTAAAAGCGGCAAGGCGTTGTGCGTCGGACTCAGATCCGGGCATTCCAAGACGTGCGCGGGCCAGTTTCTTGCCTGTTTCAACAGCAGGCTGATCAATTGGATTTATGCCAAGCAGCCAGCCCGTAAAAATGGTTGCCGCTTCCATAAGCATCATCATCTTGCCAGCAGAATAGGGGCTGTCGTCTGGCATGGACACATGGACGACAGGTACATTTTTCTGTGCAAGCGTGGCACGTGTAGCCAGCGTTTCCGCTTCGAGGATGTCGCCGAAGCTATGGCCATTAAGATAGTTCCACTGGGGGGGGAGATCCTGGGGCATGGGCAATGATGAGGTGTCAGCCGGTGCGGAGACAAACAGGCAGGTTTTATCAGCCGGCCCGTCGAGGAACATTTGCAAAAGCGAATGCTGGTCAGTTACACCCGTGGCAGGTATTGGCATAGTGCCACGCCCGTCTTTGCCAAGGCTTTCTGCCCATAGCTGGCAGAACCATGGGCCAAAAGTAGACCAGGAAGGAATATAGCAGAAGTAAATGACCTGGCTTTTGCCAGCCTTGGACATCTGCCATGCCCATTGCGCAAGATGCCAGGCTGGATGATCAGGGAGCGTTTCAGGAGCCTGGGCAAGAGGCCTTCCGACAGACATTGCGCCATTGAGAAGCCCTTTCCAATCAATTCCAAGAAAAGCGGCGGGGACAAGTCCAACAGCAGAAAGAACGGAATAGCGTCCACCAAGATTGTCAGGCACAGGCAGTGAACGGAGCGCGTATTTGTTGGCTTCGTCACGCAGAAAACCCTTGCTGGAGTCCGTTATCATGAACAGGTGGTCGCGCCATTCCTCAGGCAGAGATTTTTGCAGCCAGGGCAATACAAGAAGATATTGCGCCATAGTCTCAATGGTGCCGCCTGATTTACTGATAACGACGACAATGGTTTCTTTTGGGGGAAGTTTGGCAAGCATTTCACTCAGCCAGTCGGGCTGAACATTGTCGGCTATCCAGAGCCATGGCCCGTTGCAGCCTGGCCTGTCCTGTGCAGGGGCAAAAGCTTTTTGCAAGGCCCTTGGGCCAAGGGCAGAACCGCCTATGCCCAGCAAAAGCATATGCCTGAAGCTTCTAAGATATGGTTCATAGACTTCAATCTGGGCCGTCAGTTCTTCCGCAAAAGGCAGGGATAAAAATGGCAGGACGGGAATTTCGTTGCGTAGCCTTTCTATAAAGGCAGTCGCGGCAGAAGGGGCCTCGGCAACTCCGCCGGTCCAGGCATGTGCCCAGTCAAGTTTTGCAGTGTTCATACTGTCATTCTCCGTAAGGAAAAAATGAAATTTCGGTTAGTTGTATAGTGCTTCCTTCATGCGGCGAAGTGCTTCAATAAGCACTTCGTCAGAAACGGCGTAGGACAGACGTATGCAGTTTGGGTCGCCGAATGCTTCTCCAGGAACGCAGGCGACACGGCCTTTTTCAAGCAGGCGGGTGCAGACAGCAGTAGCGTTTGGCATTTCAGGGCAGAAAAGGCCGCTGACATCGGGGAAAAGGTAAAAAGCTCCGGCTGGCTTGCAGCAGACAACTCCAGGCCAGGAAGAGATTTCTTTCATGACCAGTTCGCGGCGGCGTATGAAGGATTGGCGCATTTCTTCAACGCTGTCATATGATCCTTCAAGGGCGGCTACACCGGCCTTCTGCGCTATGGAACAGATATGCGAGGTAACCTGCCCCTGGAGCTTGGAGCATTGCTTGATAAGGTCTTCGTGCGCAAGGGTAAAGCCAACGCGCCAGCCAGGCATGGCAAACGCCTTGGAAAGTCCGTTGAGGACGGCCACCTTATCAGGATGCTTCTGCCACCATATAGAGCAGCTAGCCGGCTTGCCGTCAAAAACAAGCTGGTCGTAGATTTCGTCTGCAATGACAAAAACGTCATGGTCGAGGCACCATTGGAGAATGGCGTCAATTTCTTGCTGGGAGTATGCAGCGCCTGTGGGGTTGGAGGGCGTATTCAGCACAAGCATGCGCGTTTTCGGGGTTAGCGCTTTGTCCAGGTCGGCAATTCCGATGTGAAAAGCCGTTGCAGACGAGGCCGGCACAAGAACAGGATTGCCTCCTGCGATACGTATCATGTCCGGATAGCTTGTCCAGTATGGGCAGGGCAGGAGTACGTCATCGCCGTCGTTGAGCAGCACGAGCATGGTGTCCACCAGGGATTGCTTGCCGCCGTTGGTGATGATGACGTTTTCTTTTTTTGCGTCAACGCCATACTGCCTCTTATAATAATGGCAGACAGCTTCGCGAAATTCAGGGATGCTGTTGACAGGGGTGTACTTTGAAAAGTTTTCGTCAATGGCTTTCTTTGCTGCTTCGCGTATGTGCATGGGGACTTCTGCGTCAGGTTCTCCGACGGCAAGGCTGATGACCTTGATGCCCTGCGCTTTGAGCTCCATGGTCTTTGTGTTGATGGCCATTGTGGCAGAAGGATAGATGTTTTTCATTCTTTCAGCAAATTTCATGGGTCGGATCCTTGTCAAGTAATGGTGTCTGTGAAAAAAACTAGAAAAAACGTATCATTTTCACATAAGGCTGTAAATTGAAGAATGACTTGCTTTTGCCATATCCCGTCGGATGCAGGATCGCGCGTCTGATCAGGAGAGAAAAAAGATTTTTTGCACACGCTAAGCTTGATGGTGCGGAGGTCGTTGCGCATACGAACAATACCGGATCCATGATGGGGCTGCTGCGCAAGGGAAACCCTGTTCTTCTTTCCCCGTCCGACAGGCCTGAAAGAAAGCTGAAATGGACGCTTGAAGCAGTGGGAATAGGGAAGGAGGCGAATTTTTTCTGGGCTGGGGTGAACACCCTTGTACCCAACAGGCTTTTGCCTGCGCTTTTTCAAAAAGGCTTGTTGCCCTGGGCCAGAGGGTATTCTTGTCTGAAACGGGAGGCCACATGTGGTGAAAGCAGGATTGATGGATTTCTAAGCGGCGCGGGGCTGCCGGATTTATGGGTCGAATGTAAGAACGTTACGCTCGTCGAAGATGGCGAAGCAGCCTTTCCCGATGCAGTGACGGTGAGGGGCGCAAAGCATCTGCGTACGCTTGAAAGGCTTTGCGGACAGGGCATGAGGGCGGCCATGCTGTATATTGTGCAGCGCCCGGACGCAACATGCTTCAGAGCTGCTGAATATGTGGATGAAGGGTATGCAAAGGCGCTTGCGCATGCCGCGGAACGCGGGGTGGAAGTGCACCCCGTAGTCGTGCACGTGGATGAAAACGGCATATATTACGGCGGCGAGATTCCTTTCAGGCGCTGAGCAGAACAATGCTGCTCAGCTGCTATGCACCGCGTTTATGTGTTTTCGTCCAGCTCCTGCGTGTACCGGCATTTTATGTTGGGGCAGGCAAGATGCCGACCTTTTGCACGCGTTGTTTTTATAACAAGTATTGGAGAACCGCATTTTGGGCAGGGCCTGGCCACAGGCCAGTCCCATACGGCGCAGTCGCATTTGGGATATTGGTCGCAGGAATAGAATATTTTTCCGCGCTTGGAGCTCTTTTCAACAAGAAAGCCGTTTCCGCATTTTGGGCAGGGTACTCCTGTGGAATAAGGGGCCGCGTAATCGCATTTGGGATAGTTGGCGCAGCTGAGAAAGCGGCTGCCCGTATGAGAGCGTTTAAGCACTACGTCACCGCCGCATTTTGGGCAGGTACCGACTTTTTTCAATTCTTCTGCCGGACGGCTGACCGGATGAATTTCGCCTTTTTCGTCCCTGGTAAAATTGGTGGTGTGGCGGCATTCAGGGTAGCCGGTGCAGGCAAGAAATTCACCGCTCTTGCCAAATTTTACCACCATGGGCCTGCCGCATTCAGGGCAGGCGACATTTGTGGCGACGCCGCTCTTTATCCTGGCCATGTTTTTTGAAGCGGCAGCGAGGGTGGGATTGAACTCATGGGCGAATTCGTCCATCAGTGCTACCCAGGCGAGTTTTCCGTCGGCAATCTTGTCAAGATTATCTTCCATTTCGGCAGTGAAGCCGACATCCATGAGCTTGGCAAAATGTTCGCGCAGCTGCGAGCAGACGACGTTGCCCAGGTCTGTCGGCACAAAGTGCTTGTCTTCAAGCCGTACATACTCGCGGTCCTGGATGGTCGAAATGATGGTTGCATAGGTGGAGGGCCGGCCAATGCCAAGCTCTTCAAGTTCCCGCACCAAGGACGCTTCTGTATAGCGGGATGGCGGCTGAGTGAACTTTTGCTCTTTTTCCATCTTCAGCAGGGAGACATGCTGCCCCTGGTCAAGATGAGGGAGCAGCTTGTCTTCGTCGTCGGTTCCCCTCGTCATAGCCGCAAGCCATCCAGCAAAGAGCATGCGTTCGCCTTTGGCCTTCCATTGCCCTGGGCCGCACGAAAGGGAAACGGCAGTATCAAAAAACTGTGCGGCCGCCATTTGCGAAGCAACAAATCGCCGCCAGATGAGTTCATAAAGGCGAAATTGTTCCTGGGTGAGAAAAGGCTTGGCATCCTGAGGGGTAAGATTAATATCGACCGGGCGTATGGCTTCATGCGCGTCCTGGGCACTTTCCTTGCCATGGAACGAGCGGCCGTTTTTGCCAGGGGCAAGATATTTTTCACCAAATTTTTCGCCGATGTAAGCACATGCCGCTTTTTTTGCCTCATCCGCTATGCGCACTGAGTCAGTTCGCATGTAGGTTATGAGAGCGGTTGTCCCTTTTTCGCCAAGCTCCACGCCCTCATACAGTTTTTGCGCGGTCGACATGGTTCTCTTTGCCGTGAATCCGAGGCGCTGGTTTGCAGTCTGCTGCAGCGTTGAAGTGGTAAAGGGCGGCATGGGATTCCGTGAGCGCTCTTTCTCTTCTATGGCTGTCACAGCAAAAGGCTTGCCCTTCATGGCTTTTTCCAGCTGCTCGGCGGCTTCCTGGTTAGGAATGAGAGCCTTTTTAGCATTTTTGTCCTTATTTGCGCCCTGGGCGAAGGTCTTGGATTCCCTGATGAACGCAGGGTCGAGCTTTACCAACTCAGCCTGAAAGACGGGGGGCTCGGCCGCGGCAAGATGCGCCTTGAAGGTCCAGAATTCCTGGGGGGCAAAGGCGAGGCGTTCTTCTTCGCGCTCGACAATGAGGCGCAGGGCGACAGACTGCACTCTGCCGGCAGAAATGCCGCGCTTGACGGTTTTCCACAGCAGGGGCGAAATTTTATACCCTACCAGCCTGTCAAGGACGCGGCGTGCCTGCTGGGCGCAAAACAGGTCGGTGTTGATTTCGTGAGGATGCTCCAGCGCATTTTTTACGGCCCTAGCCGTAATTTCGTTAAACTGTATGCGCTTGATGCTTGTCGCCTTGTTTTTCAGTACCTGGGCGATATGCCATGCAATGGCCTCACCCTCCCTGTCCGGATCCGGGGCCAGGTATACGGTTTCGGCCTTCTGGGCTGCATCCTGAAGATCTTTGACGACCTTTTCCTTGCCCCTGATGGTTTCATAGCGGGGGGTGAATCCATGTTCTTCGTCAACGCCGATTTCATGTGTGGGCAGGTCGCGTATATGCCCTACACTGGCCTGCACGGCGTATTTATTGCCGAGAAACTTTTTTATGGTTTTAACTTTTGCCGGGGATTCTACGATAATAAGGTCTTTTGCCATGGCTGCGGCCCCAGAAAGATATGTTGAAGGCGCATGAGCGCGTTGCTGAACATACGTAAAAAATGCAGGGCGTCAAGACTGGGGGCCAAAGATTTTTTGTTGATTTTCAGCAAAGGAGAGCGTCTTCGCGGTCCGTGAACGTGATGGACTGCGGAGGCAGCCCCAGGGCCTGCCAGCGTTTGCGCAGAGCTCCCTTATCACCGAATATGAATCCCTGGCAGCATTTGGGCAGTTCTAGCGCGGCGGGAGTACGCCCAAGCCTGGCAACGGCCTTTTCTGCAGAGAGCAGCAGCGCTTCGGCCTGCGCCAGTGCGCCAAGCGCCGGGTGACGGGGGCCTGCAAGGATTTCAGAGTCAAAGGCTGGTTCAGGGGCGACAGAAAGGCGTATCACAGGCACGCCGGCCTGCCATGCCAGCATAAGAGCCCTGCCAAGGGCTGAAACGGTTTCTTCCAGACTCCAAGGCTTGTATGCATCCTCTCTGTACCATTGCGCAAGGACGGTTCCGTCAGGTACCAGGCATGGATAAAATCGCATGCATGAAGGCTTTTCCTGCAGGGCTTTTTCCACATCCTGCAAAAAGACTTCCGGGGTGCATCCGGGCATTCCCGGCAAAAGCTGAATACCCAGGCGAAATCCCGCAGAGCGTACGGCACGGCAGCCCTCAAGCGCTTCTTTGCCTGAATATCCGCGCCTTGAGAGGCGCAGGGCGTCGTCAGAAAAGCTTTGTACGCCAAGTTCTACGAGTTCCAGGCCGTAACGCCGCAGGTCCGCCAGCGCCGGACCAGCCAGCGCATCCGGCCTTGTTGAGCAACGCGCACAGGAAACTTTGCCGCCTGCCCGCATGAGCTGCAAAAAGTCAAGGCACGCCTTTATGTCTGCCTGCGGCATTGCGGTAAATGTTCCACCGTAAAAGGCGAGTTCGCAGGCGGCGCTTTGCCGTTCAAGGGCGGCCTTGGCCGTCTGCAGCACAGAAGATATCCCAGGCACGAGGCCTGCGCCCGTCTGTCGGTCTTGTGCGCAGTAGACGCATTTTCCCGGGCATCCGAGAAAAGGAAGAAAAACGGGGATGATTTTTACGGCGGCATAATTTTTTAATCCGGTTGAAAAATGTATGGCTGCAACCGGGACATTTTGTCGTGAATTTGATGAAATCGGCATGATTTTCCTTTTATTGTCAGAAAAGTACTTGATGTTCTAAACGGTTAATTTTAGAAAGGAAAGGGCTTTACAGCTTCAACGCGTGGAAAGTTTCGCCTGGAGGAGGCATTCATGCCTGAAGAAAACTGCATTTTTTGCCGCATAGCGAATGGAGAAATTCCTTCCGCTAAAGTGTATGAAGACGAAAACGTCATGGCTTTTCTTGATTTGGCTCCTGTGCATGCCGGGCATACGCTCATTGTGCCTAAAAAGCATATAAAAGACGCCCTTGCATTTCCGGCAGAGCTCGCCTCAGCTGTTGCTGCGGCTGTCCAGAAAGTTGCAAGAGCGCTTGTCGCCGCGACGGGAGCCCAGGGTTTCAATGTTCTGCAGAACAACGGACTTGCCGCCGGGCAGACCGTATTCCATATTCATTGGCATATTATTCCCCGTTTCGAGGGAGACGGGCTGGAAATGTGGCGGCAGGGCAGCTATCTCGATGCCTCTGCCATGCAGGAAATGGCAAAGAAGATTTCTCTGGCCGTGCAGAAATAGTGCGCGGCTGCGCATCAGGAGGATACGATGAACAGGGCTCTTACCAAAGCTGATATTGTGGAAACCATCTACAACGACCAGGAGCTTGACCTGAACAGAGGAGAAGTCAAATCTATTGTTGAAGACCTGCTCCTGCTCATGAAGAAGGCTATACAGAAAGACGATGCGCTGCTTCTGAGCGGTTTTGGTAAGTTTGAAGCATATGGAAAGGATGCCCGCAAGGGCCGCAATCCTCAGACGGATGAAGCGATCACGCTGCCGTCCCGCAAAGTCGTTGTATTTCGCCTTTCTCGAAAATTCCGTTTGGAACTCAATGGCGGCGAGGCCGAGTGACCTTTTGCAGTCGCGATCATAAGGCCTGCCCGTCAGGCCTTTTTTCTTATCTGAAGGGGGAGAACATGAACGTTCCGGTTTTCAGTTCACAGGCATGGAACGAAAGGCTTTTGGAGCTGCCCAGAAAGGGGGCGGCAAACGTAACGGCGTTTTATGAGCACCGCTTGGGAGGGATATGCCTGGACAGTCGTTTCCTTCTGGTGCCGTTGGATGACCATATGGTTCACCGCGGCGATGCGGTTTTCGAGAGTCTTTCTTTCAGGGACGGCCGCATTATTCAGCTCGACGCTCACATAGGGCGCATGCAGCGATCGTCGGAACGGCTTGCCCTTGAGCCTCCATGCTCCTGGGACGATGTCAGGGATATTGCCATTGCTGTTGCCAGAGCGGGCGCAGAGCCGTATGGCGGTCTGAAAATCCTTCTCGGCAGGGGGTGCGGCGGATTGGGAGTCGATCCTGGAGAATGCCCTGAGGCCAGCCTGTATATGGTTGCCACGCGCGGCAAACCTCTGCCTTCGTCGTTTTGGGAAAAGGGGCTCACGGCGGCCCGCAGCGGCGTTCCTGCAAAGCAGGCCTGGCTCGCCCAGATCAAGTCCACCAACTACCTTGCCAACGCCATGATGGCGAAAGAGGCGAGGGAAAAGGGGGTTGACCTGACCTTTTCTTTTGACGAGCAGGGATTTCTGGCCGAAGCCGCCGTTGCGAACGTGGGCATGGTGGACAGCCAGGGCAGGCTGCTTATTCCGGAGTTCCGCTGCGCGTTGCCCGGCACCACGGCCATTCTGGCAGAAGAAACCGCTGCCGTATTCATGCCTGTTCTCCATATGGATATAACGGAAGAATTGCTGAAATCGGCTTCAGAAATACTGGTTTTCGGTACGACTCCGGAATGCGTGGCCGTCACGCATTACAACGGCTTTGCGGTTGGCGGCGGCGTTCCTGGCCCGGTGGCGAAAAAGCTGCGCCCTCTGCTGCATGAAGCCTTGCTTGAGCATTCTGTTCCGTTTATGAACGCTACAGCATGCTGACCGGATCCATATCAAGGGATATGCGCATGCCATGAGATGGCTGGCCAAAATTTTTTATGGATGCCGTATAGGCTGCGCGTATGTCCTGCCATGAGGCTGCCTTTATAAGGCACTGAAAGCGCATGCGGCCTTGCAGCCTTGCGATGGGGGCTGGCGCCGGCCCAAGTACCGTTGCGCCGTGGCATTTGGCCTGAATGCGAAGGTCAGAGGCAAAGCTGCCGGATTCGCTTTTGCCTTCAGCCCATTCCCATGGCCATGATATGCGCACAAGAGCCAGCCTGACAAATGGCGGATAGCGCCTGAGACGCCTTATGCCCAGCTCATGCTCGTAAAAACCCTGGTAATCGCCGTTGCAGACAAATTGCCAGCAGTAATGGCGCAAATCTCGGGTTTGTATGATGACCCTGCCCGGTTTTTCTCCGCGGCCTGCGCGGCCTGCCGACTGAATCAAAAGCTGAAACGTCCGCTCTGCCGAGCGGTAGTCCGGCAGGTTCAGCCCCATGTCACCGTCGGCGACCAGGGCAAGCGTGACATTTGGAAAATGATGCCCTTTTGAAAGCATTTGCGTGCCTACAAGGACTTGTCCTTCCTGACGGGAAAAGGCCGTCAGGATTTCCTCCATGCGGCCTGGTCGGCTGGTGCTGTCGCGGTCAAGGCGCAGCACTCGCCCTCCGGGCGGCAGAATTCCGGCCAGCTCTTCGCTGGCCAGCTTTTCTTCGAGCTGTTCAGTCCCTTCGCCCATGGGCAAAAAGTTCAGGCCTCCGCATTTTTCGCAGGGGGAAGGCCATGGCCTTGTATATCCGCAATAATGGCAGACCAGCTGTTCGCGTTTCTTGTGGTATGTGAGCGCTATGTCGCAATGGGGGCATCGTGCCGTGGTGCCGCAGTCAATGCAGTACATGAGGGGGGAGTAGCCACGCCTGTTGAGCAGGACCACGGCCTGCTCCCCTCGGCGGACGGTTTCGCGCAGCGCGTCCGCGGCAGCTGGTGACAGCAGCTGTGAAGCCGGCAGCTTTTTTATATCCGCCAGTTCAATTTTGGGCAGGGTTCCGCCGCCGACGCGTTTGTCCATGCGCACCATGGGAATCATACCCTGGGATGCGGCGTAAAACGTTTTGATGTCGGGGGTGGCGGATCCGAGAATAAGGAGGGACCGGCCGCGTTTTGCCCTTTCCCAGGCGACTTCTTTTGCATGGTATGGCAGGCGCTCTTCCTGCTTGAAGGAGGTGTCGTGCTCCTCATCCAGCACTATGGCTCCCAGATCGCGCACGGGCAGGAAAATGGCCGAGCGCGTGCCTATGATGATGCATGGTTCAGAACGTGCGGCAAGGGACCTGAACATTTTCTCCCGTTTGATTGGGTTCTGATAGCCATGGTAGAGAAATACCGGGGCGTCAGGAAAACGCAGCTGCGCGTCGCGCTTCAGTTTAAGAGCGATGGCCACTTCTGGCGCAAGCAGCATGGCCGATCTGCCTTTTTCCAGGCAGACGCGGGCAAGTTCAAGATAGACTGCGGTCTTGCCGCTGCCGGTAACGCCAAAGAGCAGTTTTGCAAAAGGTGTTTTTTCGCCCCTCATCAAGGCAGATACGCTGCCAGAAAAATTTTCAAGGGCTTCAGCCTGCCCACAGGAAAGCTGAAAAGGCGTGTCTGGGGGCAGGATAAGCTGGGCATCCTGTTCGCTTTCGTCAAGATCTCCGGACAGTTGATCCAGCCTTATGAGCCTGCTTCGCAGCAGGGCTGCAAGCACTGCAGTGCTGCCGGGCAGGTTCTGGCGCAGCTGCTTTCGTGTCGTCGGGCCGTGCTCCAGGAGCCAGTCGAGCACTGCCTGCTGCCTTGCAGCGCCCGGGCGTATGGGCCAGGGGGGCTCGCAGGCGAGGATGCAAACCTCGGTTTCAGCGGCATCCTCTGAAATTTTCAGGATGTCAGCGCGATGCTCCATGAAGCTTTGGGCAAGGGACAACCTGTCTCTTTCGTTCATGCCGGGAATGTTTCGCAGTGAATGCAGACGGGGTTTCCCATCCTTGTTTCCTGCCCCGTAACAAAATTCACGTATGCGTATCTTTTCTGTCGCGCGAAGTCCCTGGGGAAGAATGCCGCCCAGTATTTTTCCTGCCGTTACGCAATTGCGCGCTGCGGTGGCTTCAACCATGTCAAGGTAGCCCTCAGGAAAAAGCGGCGTCCGTTCAAGCGGCCATGCCATGGGGCGCAGCATGTCTTCAGAGGGCAGACCGCTCGTTTGCGATGCTGAAACAATGACGCCGCAGCGGATGGCGCCCCTGCCCAGCGGAACGGCAACGCGCAGGCCCGGTTTCCAGTCAAAACCGTCAAAGCCTGCGGGTTCGGCATAGGTCAGCGTAGCATAGGGCTGCGTGCAGAGGGCGACATTGTAAAACATAAAACTGACTGAAAAAGCGGCGTGCTGCCGTTATTTGAAAACAAAAAAAGCGCCTGCCACAATAAGCGCAAAGCCGACGGCATGATTCCAGCTCAGGCTTTCTCCCAGAAAAAACACCGAGAACATTCCGAATACGGTGAGGGAAATCACTTCCTGTATGGTCTTGAGCTCTGCGGCAGAAAAGTAGCCGTATCCAATGCGGTTGGCCGGGACCTGCAGGCAGTATTCAAAAAAGGCAATCCCCCAGCTGATGACAATGGCCCCGATGAACGTCATGGACTGATGCCGCAGATGCCCATACCATGCATACGTCATGAATACATTGGACCCAATGAGCAGGAGAATCGTTACGAGAGGAATGGGAATAGACATGTTCATGGCATTAAAGAAGAAAAGGGGAGAGAAATCCCCCCTTCTGGCTTGATTATTGAAAATCCGCAGGAAGAACAGAGCGTTACAGTTTGAATTCCTTGTGCAGTACATTCACGGCCATTTCAAGGTCCGATTCGGCAACGAGGCAGGAAATTTTTACCTCGGAGGTGCTTATCATGATCAGGTTGATTCCTGCCTTGTAAAGCGCATCAAATACCTGGCTGGCGGCGCCGCTGTGATTGCGCATGCCGACGCCCACGATGGATACCTTGGCTATGTTGGAAGCGCTTTCTATGTGGCTGCATTCAGGACCGGCATTTTTGAGCACGTCAAGCGCGCGGTTCAGATCCTTGCGCGAGACGGTGAAGGCAATGTCTGTGACACCGTTGCGGCTTGCGGTTTGTATGATCATGTCGACCACTATGCCGGCTTTGCCCAGGGGGCTGAATATGCTTGCCGCAGAGCCTGGACGGTCCTGCACATCGCAGAGCGTGACCCTTGCCTGATCCTTGTCAAATGCAATGCCCGAAACGAGCACGGATTCCATCATAAGATCCTCCTTGGTGACCAGCGTGCCGGGATCATCCGTAAAAGTGGAGCGCACGCGGACAGGGACGTTGTATTTTTCTGCGAATTCCACAGATCTGATCTGCAGCACCTTTGCCCCCATGGAGGCCAGCTCCAGCATTTCATCGTAGCTGATCCGGTCTATTTTATGCGCTTCCTTGCACATTCTGGGGTCGGTCGTATATACGCCGTTGACGTCGGTATAAATGTCGCAGATGGTATCGCCGCCCAAGGCTGCGGCGACCGCCACGGCAGAGGTGTCAGATCCTCCGCGTCCGAGCGTGGTGAGTCGCATGTCGGGGGTCCTTCCCTGAAAACCGGCGATGACAAGAACATCGTATGTTTCAAAGGCTTCCCTGAGCTTATCGGCGCTGATGGTGTCGATGCGGGCGTTGCCATGGGAATCATCAGTGATTATGGGGATCTGAAAGCCCAGGAATGAGCGCGCCTTAATTCCCGCGTCGTGCAGGAGCATGGTGAAAAGAGCAACGGATTCCTGCTCTCCTGTCGTAAGCAGCACGTCAAGTTCGGCAGGATCTGGTTCGTCAGACCATTGATAGGCCCTTTCCAAAAGACTGTTTGTCTGTCCGTAGCGTGCCGAAAGTACGACTACGACCTTGTAGCCTTCTTCACAGGCGGCAAGAACCTTGGCACGCACTTTTTTCATGCATTCAAGGTCGGCTACGGATGAACCTCCAAATTTTTGCACAAGAATACGCATATGACTACCCTAAAGGAAACGGATCCGGGCAGACGCCGGTTTTAGTTGGTAAAACGCTCTGCGATGGCTGTTCGCAGCCCTTCAAGGACTTTTTCAGCCGCTGTGCCGCAGGCGGAAAGCGTTGCCGTCCGCAATGTTTCGCATGTTTTATTTTCGTTGTCCAGATATTTGCAGGCGCTATCTTTTGCCGGGATGAGCTGCAGGTCAATGCGTTCGACAGCCTTGCTGGACTCGCGCAGCCTTTCAGGCCACTCGAGAACGATGATTGCTTCGCCTTCATCCAGGGAATCCTCTATTTCCTCAGGAAGGGCGGAATGATCCGGCAGGCGGTAGAGATCTGCATGAAGGATCCTGGGGCTGGTAGGGTATTCATTGCATAGCGTAAAGCTTGGACTTGCCACTTCTGCCAGTGAGCCGCCTGGCAGAGCTGCGGCGAATCCTCGGACGAGCGTGGTTTTGCCGCCTCCGAGAGGGGCTGAAAGATAAAGGCTGCGCACGCCGCCCCGGCGCATGGCTTCTGCAAGCATAGCGCCGAGGGTCATGGTCTCTTCAATGTTTTTTAATGAAAAGGTCATCTATATCTCCCGGTGCAGCGCGCCGGCTGAGGCAAGAACATGAGGCACGGCGTCAGCTATTTCATGCGGCCCGTTGCCGCGCATGGGAAAGTCCCGCGCCAGGCTGGCGCCGGCCATTGCATGAATCCAGACGGCAATGGCGGCGGCGTTTAATGAGCTGTCATCATGCGGAAACCTGGCAAGAAGCGCTGCTGTTATGCCTGCCATCACGTCCCCTGACCCGGCTACGGCCAGTTGAGGTATCTTCCATGGCGAAATAACGGGCGAAGCGTCTCTGCGGCCAATTAGAGTTCCTTCACCTTTAAGGACGCAGACGGCAGGCGTGCGTTTCGTGAGCTCACGCAGTGAGCTTATGCGGTCAGCCTGCACGGCCTGCGCCGTGGTCGACAAAAGAGCGGCGGCTTCGCCGGGATGCGGCGTTATCACATCTGAAGGCTTGAGAAGTTCCAGTGCCCCATGCATCTGGCTGAGGGCAAACAATGCGTCGGCATCAATAACCATTGGGGGCCTGTCCTGCATGCTCAGCAGGGCGCGGGTTATTTCCCGCTCGCAGGGACCGCGGCCAAGCCCCGGACCAAAGGCGACGGCATCGGCACGTTGCGCCGCAGACAGCAACAGCTCTGCATCGCCGGGTTTCCAGCTGCTGTCGGCAGCCCTTTCAGGCAGGATGACGCTGAC
>JAGAZG010000107.1 GCA_017940105.1 Mailhella sp.
GATGTGAAGTTATTGTGTGAGACACTTCATATCGAAATTCCAAATGAGTATAGATAACTGCAAATAACAGTTTGTAGGGGAGTTCTGATACTCCCCTATAAAAATGGCTATTTATCAACTGTTTGTTGTGACATAGCCAAAAGAAAAAAAAACACAAGTGCCGATTGCAATCTCAGTATTTCTTCCGCCGGCGGCACCGCGGCGATCAGCGCAAGCCTGGTTTCTATCGTGTGGCTGCAAGTCTCAGAGCGCATCTCAGATAAAAGATGCAGCGAACTTCATGCTTAACGGACTGCTCGCCGTTCAGATATGTTGCCGCGATTTTTTAGTGATGCAGACAAGGCCCGCACCGGAGTTTGATTCGGCTATTTGATAGCCCCGATCTCCCTGTAGTAGTGCTCTGCACCAGGGTGAATGGGAATGCCGGCCAGATCAGTGACGGCGCCTTCTAACGAAAGGTTTTTCATGGCAAACCATGCAAGGTTGGGTACGACGCGCCGGGCCATTTCAAAAGAAACGGCTATGCCGATGCCTGATGCAATGTAGTCCTGGGTTGTAAACCAGCCTCCGCTCATAGCGAGCTCGTCATAGCGAACTATCAGGTATCCGAACGAGTATGCTATGCCAGCGATGCAGAACATATCCCATACAGTGGGAATGCTTCTGACGCGTCTTTCTTTTTTAAGAGCAGGATAAATGAGCGCGGCAATGACAAACAAAAAAATAATGTGCGTGGCACGCAGTGTCATGGCGTCGAGCGTGCCCAGCACAGACGCATACATCTGAAAGAGAGAAAAGGCGATCAGAAGAAGAGAGAGCACAGCGCCCATGGGGCCTGTCAGTCGCCGGGTTCTGCTTTCACGTTCTTTTTCTTCAAGTATTTTTTGCGCAGTTTCGCCTTCGTTCGCAATGCCTGCATCCTGCCAGCCCTGAAATTCTTTGGATGAAGCGTTTTGTTGCATTTTCCTTCTCGGCCGGCAAAAAATCAAAGGCAAGGTCAGGCAACCGGCATACTTTGTCTGTCCCATGTCATATTATACAGTATGTGTCAAAGATGTTTTATTTCCAGCTTACCACTGAGAACGAATTTGCCATACGTCTTGGACAGGCTCGCATCCAACTTCACAAGAAAAGATGACATTTCGCCCTGTGCCATTCCCGCGACACAGCCACGCCAATCTTGCGGACGGGCAATGTACGGGAGAAGATCAACATGCTGCAGCTTTTACGGTCCAATATTTCATCAAACGCCCTTTCTCAGAGCCAAACCTGGTCGCGAGGCCTTGTTACAGGAAAAACAGTGATGACTTTCTAAAAATGATAGCGCCGCTCCCTTTCCGGGGGCGGCGTGTCAGGCTGTTTGCCGTTTTATATATGGCTAGCCCACATAATGGACTTTGGCTTCATCGTATCTGCTCTTTTGCGGCTGACGCTGTTTTGGATAGCCAAAGGGAATGATGGTGAACGCAGCCAAGTTGCCAGGCAGATGCAATGTCTGCAACTGCTTTCATGCGGTCCTCAATGGGAGCGATGCCCAGCATGACCCCGCCCAAGCCCTGCGCCTCCAGCTCCAGCATGATGTTTTCCGCGCAGATGGCGCAGTCTATGTCTGCATATTCAGGGAAGCGGAGCCCTTCCCTGCGGTAGCATATGACAAAGGCCGCGGGTGCATTTGCTGCTGGCGATGCATAGGGACTGGACGTGC
>JAGAZG010000011.1 GCA_017940105.1 Mailhella sp.
AACGTTCGGGCCACATGCGCTGTTGAGCATGAACCTTCGATGTCACGGCCGTCAAAGAGTCCGCGATTGCCTTCAATGATGGCGATATCCGCGGCTTTTTGCGCACATGTTCGTATAAAATGCCGGAGCAGTTCCCTGTCGCTGAGAAAATACGGGTCAATACACACTGCTGCCCTGTGCGTTGCATGTGTCAGCCAGGCAGAATCGATATAGTCAGGACCTTTTTTGCATGCCTGCACAGCCATGCCTGCCTGGGTGAACAGACGGGCAAGTCCAAGGGAAGCGAGTGTTTTGCCGCTCCCTCCGGAAAGACCGGAAATTATAAGCCTGGGCTGGTTCATGGCGTAACACTAACAAACAGTCGTGCAACTGCCGATACAGACAAATGCCCATGAGCGTATCTGCTACACATCATAAGTTTTGTTAAAGCTGTCGGCAATTTTTAATACAGATTCCTGAGCTGCAAAAAATGCATCAACTATGAGCGGGTCAAAGTGCGTTCCGCGGCCTTCGCGTATGATGTCGAAAGCCTTGTCGTATGGAAATCCTTTTTTGTAGCTGCGGTTAGAGACCAAAGCGTCAAAAACATCCGCAACCGCCATGATGCGGGCAGATAAGGGAATGGCTTCCCCGGAAAGTCCGTTTGGATACCCAGTTCCGTTCCACTTTTCATGGTGGTATGTTGCCAGATTTCTCGATTCATTCAGATAATCAGAATCAGGCAGGGTATCGATGATATGCGTAATAATATCGCCGCCTGTCGAAGTGTGTTTTTTCATCAATGAAAATTCTTCGTCGGTCAGTCTGCCGGGTTTATTCAGCACTGCGTCAGGAACCTTGATTTTGCCTATGTCATGCAACGGTGCAGAATTGATGACGTTTTCTATAAAGCTGTCGGTCAGTTGCGCTTTATAGGTGCCTTCGCGTTTAAGCTCTTCCATGATGATTTTTGCGTAGGCTGCTGTCTTGCGAATATGCTGACCCGTACACTTGTCTCGGCTTTCTACCATATCGGCGAGTGTGAATATCAACGCGTTATGAATTGTAGATATTTCTTTGCTCTTTTTTCTAATGTCTTTTATGTAATCAACACTGTCCTCAGCCATTTTTACAAATGAATTATATAAATTTTCTATTTCATCTCCTGTGTGAATATTCATTTTATGAATCCATTCCAGGCTTTTTTCCATAGAATCTTTATTATTATATGCAAAATTATTTGTAGCTTTTGCCATCGTGTTGATAGGAATAATCAAATTGTTATTCAGCACCGACAGTGCAACTATGAGCAGCACTGTATAAATAGAAAGAAATGTTACGCATAACTTGAATAAGTAGCGGTTTGCCTGTTCCCGCAGCCAATCCATCGAAACATCCACGCCTGCATAGCCCTGACAGACCTCTTCATCGTCATAGATCGGCTCGTAAGCGGTTAAAAGCCAGCCGTAGCGCTCATCAGAAATGATCGGCTCGATGTTTCCTCCAGAGAGCAATGTTGGCACATGCTCTTTGAAAGCATCGTCAAATGGTATGACTGTGCCAGGCTTTTCACCTGGCAAATCCTTTGTATCAAGGTCAAAAATAACATGGCAGCCGTCATTTTTTATTTTGTAGATGTAAAGATATTTGATATCGGGAGTGCTGTTCCTGATATTTGCCAGTTTGATTTTTGCTTTAAAATACCCCGGTGCGATTTCGCCTTTCTCAAGGAATTCATTAATCTGATTAGGATCGATGACACTGGCAGCAAGCCTTGCGACTCCGGCGGCAAGTTCCTTATGTTGCTCTATGGAAGTATCCATAAATACTTTATAGCTGATTGCGGCTGACGATGCGCCAAAAATAAGCAGGGCTAAGGAGAGAAGAACTATGATTTTTGTGCGCAACGAAAAACCGCGGCAGACTTTTTCATCGCACGCAGGAATTATTTTATTGTTTTTTGTGCCATTGCTGTTCATGGCAGCTGCCTCCAGGCCGTGAAATTCGGTTTCCTTAATATCAAAAGTGAGTGAATTGTGTTCAGATGACTGAAAATATAATATTGGCTAACTCCTTGAAGTCAAGAAAAAAGCAGGGGGAGAAAGGATGTTGCCTTCTCCCCCTGGACTATTGTGTACTGCGAACCGGATCCGGAAGACCGGATCTGATTATACAGATGCCGACATTACTTCTGACCTTCTTCCGTAGCGCCTTGCTTGCCGGCGCCCTTGAGACCGTACATAGTGGTGGAGCCTGAGGACCAGTAGGCTACCTTGTTGTCGCCAACGAGAGCCGTAAGAACGTTCTTGACCTTGCGCGGGCTGGCGCCAGGGAAGAGTTCCAGGAACTGGTTGAAGTAGAACTTGGTCTTTGCACCAGGCTTGCTGGTCTTTTCAACGAGCCAGTTGACGACGAGAGCCTTGTCCTCTTCGGTAACGCCGGCATTGGCGGCCTCGGCATGAGCCTCTGCACCCTTATAGGCGTCGGCAGCGCCAGGCGTGAACTTGAACTGAGTGGACTGACGCCAGGTGAAGTAAGCCTGTTCGCGGAAGTCGTCGATCAGCTGAGGAGTGAATTCCAGATCGGTGAGTTCAAAGAATTTTTCCCAGCCGATGCGTTCAGCCCAGTCGCCAAGGCGCTCATACTTATAGGCGTTTTCAGCATACACATCGAGAATGCGCTTGACCGTGGCGCACAGGGTAGGCCAGCGGGGCGGTTCGTTTTCGATGTAAGAAACAACGACCTTAGAGAACTTGGGCCTGCTGATGCGGTTGGAGATTTTACCGCCGACCATGATGATCACGCCGTCGCCTTCGCCATCAGAGATGGGCAGTGCCTGGCACATGGTGTAGCAGTTGCCGCAGTACATGCAGCGCTCGTTTTTAATGGCAACCGTGTTGACCTTTTTGCCGTTGACTTCTTCTTTGGAGGGGCGAACGGCGGCCATTGGGCAGGCGGCCACGGCCAAGGGGATTTCGCAGAGCTGGTCAACCCATTCCTGGTCTATCATCGGGGGTTTGCGGTGGATGCCCACGATGCCGATGTCAGAAACATGCACGGCGCCGCACATGTTAAGGCAGCAGGCGAGTGAAATACGCACGGGTGCAGGCAGGCGATGATCCTGAAAATCGCTGAACACGGTGTCCATCAGGGCCTTGACCGGACCGGAAGCGTCTGTGGCCGGGGTATGGCAGTGCAGCCAGCCCTGAGTGTGGATGATGTTGGTGACGCCTGCGCCGGTGCCGCCAATGGGGAACTTGTAGGAACCGCCGGCGAACTTGCGGGAGGCCAGGTCTTCCTTGAGAGCCTTAAGGGTCTCAAGGTCGGTCACCATGAATTCGACGTTGGAACGGGTGGTCCAGCGAACGTGCCCTCCGCAGTACTTGTCGGCAATGTCGCAGATTTCGCGGATATGCACGGTGGTCATGGTACGGGCGCCGCCGCAGCGGACGGTGTAGACCTTGTCGCCGCTTTCGGCAACGTGCATGAGCACGCCGGGCTCAAGAATTTCATGGTAGAGCCATTTGCCGAAGTTCTTGGCAATGACCGGAGGGAAGAAAGAGTCGTACTTGCGGGGGCCGATGTCGGAGATGCGGCCTTCCATGGGTTTTGCCGGATTGTATCCTGAAGAAATAAAAGCCATTTTTTTCTCTCCTTCGGTTTAGCGGGAGTGACGCTGACGGAACGCGGTGATATCGCGGGTCCAGCCGCCGGGCACATCTTCTTCTTTGAAGAGGATGTAGGGGTTCGCGCGGGGAGCGATGACATGCTGCGGAACGGGAGGAATTTCGGTCACTTCAAGCAGCTTCTGGAAGGAGAGGCGCTTGATGGTTTCGCCCACGCGTTCGCGGTTCTTGCCTTCTTCCATCCACCAGTCCCAAATCTTTTCAATGATGGACTTGAGTTCATCATAGGGATTTTCAACCGGTACGAAGGGCACGAGCATGGAACCCATCTGAGCGCCGTCAAGGATAGGAGCCTTTGCACCGACGAGCACAGTGGCGCCGCGGTCATCGCCCACATGCAGGGCGCGAGGCATGGTATTGATGCAGTGCATGCAACGCACGCAGTTTGCCGTGTCGATGGAAAGCTTGCTTCCGTCCCACTTCATGCAGTGGGTCGGGCAGAGGTCAATGACTTCTTTCTGAAGGTCGAATTTGCCCCAGTCGCGGCCGGAGTGGGCACCGGCATTGGGACGGAATTCGCCGCCGACATAGCCCTTAACAGCGTCCTGGTCAATCTTGATGTCGTCCTTCCAGGTGCCGATGACAGAAAAGTCAGAGCGCGCCATGGAAGCGACGCAGCCGTTCGGGCAGCCGTCGAACTTAAATTTGAACTTGTAGGGGAAGGCGGGACGGTGCAGTTCGTCCTGGTAGTCCTGGGTGAGGGTGTAGCAAGCGTCCTGGGTATTGTAGCAGGCGTATTCGCAGCGGGACATGCCCATGCATGCAGCGGGGGTGCGCAGGTTGGAGCCTGAGCCGCCAAGGTCAACATCGAGCTTGTGGGTAAGCTCAAAGAACACTTCTTCGAGCTGCGGGGTCTGGGTACCGATGAGCACCATGTCGCCGGTGGAGCCGTGCATGTTGGTCAGGCCGGAACCGCGAAGATCCCAGATATCGCATATGGCGCGCAGGTATTCGGTGCTGTAGAACTTGCCGGAAGGCTGCGCCACACGGATGGTGTGGAAGTGGGCAACGCCCGGGAATTTTTCGGGCTGGTCGCAGTAACGGCCGATAACGCCGCCGCCGTAGCCGAACACGCCGACGATGCCGCCGTGTTTCCAGTGGGTTTCTTTATCCTCGTAAGAAAGTTCCATGATGCCCAGCAGATCTTCTGGGGCGTCGGAAGGGATCTGATAGTCCAAGCCCTTGGCGTTTGCGGCTCTGCTTTCAGCCAGCTGCTTGATATCAGATACAAAGCTGGGCCATGGCCCGGATTCGAGCTGGTCCAACAGGGGGGTTGCATGTTTCGCCATTGCCTTACCTCCACATGGTTAATTATGGGTCTGCCGCTAAGTAAACCATGGACTGGAGACATCTCCGCCCGAACCAAGCGGCCCCTCGTACACAACAATAAGCCGGTGTGCGGAGCCCACAGTACGCCGGCATTACAACGTGACTTCTTCATGCATACGCTATTTTTGCATGAAAGACAATAGGCATTTGATATGTCAGGAACAGCGGGCAAACGCACTGGATGGTATAAAAGTTTTCCCATCCATTTGATTTGAGAGCCATTATCAAAAAATTGTTTTTCTGAAAAGTGAAAAAATTAACGAAAAATTTTTTTGATATATTACGAAAAAGAAGGCATAGACAACACGTTACACCATAAATTAAAAGGGCAGAAGTGCCGGCGGAAAGCCAATCCACGTCATAAGGAGGCAAAAATGGAGCTGTTCAAAAAAGGCGCTGAACGCCATTTCCGTCTTGAAGAGAGGGAAGATCCTCAGCTGTACCGTGAGCTTTTTCCCTATACCAGAATCGGTCGCATCGGCTTTGACGACAATATTATAGCGCCGCGTCCGGCAGATCCCTGCTTTATCACGGATACCACGTTTCGCGATGGCCAGCAGGCTCGTCCTCCATATACTGTGAGGCAGATAGCCCATATTTTTGATCTGCTGCACAAGCTCGGCGGCAAAAGCGGACTTATCCAGGCATCGGAATTTTTCATGTACTCGGCCAAGGATCGTAAGGCCATTGAAAGCTGCCGCGCGCGGGGATACCGCTTTCCGCGTGTGACAGGCTGGATACGCGCGACCGAAAACGATCTTAAGCTGGCCAGGGATATGGAGTTTGACGAAGTTGGCATGCTCACGAGCGTTTCTGACTACCACATCTATTTAAAGCTGGGAAAGACGCGCCAGAAAGCCATGGATGACTATCTTAAGCTTGTAGAACGCGCTCTGGAGTGGGGCATCGTGCCGCGCTGCCATTTTGAGGACGTCACCAGGGCTGACATACACGGATTCTGCCTGCCTTTTGCCGCTAGGCTCATGGAGCTTTCCCGTCAGGCCTCCATGCCGGTGAAGATACGCCTGTGCGACACCATGGGCTTTGGCGTTCCTTATGCAGGCGCGGCTCTGCCTCGATCCGTGCAGGGGATTGTGCGTGCGTTCACCGACGAGGCCGGTGTGCCGGGCAGATGGCTGGAATGGCACGGTCACAATGATTTTCATAAGGTGCTTGTGAACGGCGTCACAGCGTGGTTGTACGGGTGCTCTTCTGTCAACGGCTCTCTCCTGGGCTTTGGAGAACGCACGGGCAATACGCCCGTTGAAGCTCTGGTCATGGAATATATTTCGCTTACCGGCAATGACGATGCGGCCGATACGACGGTTATTTCTGAAATAGCTGAATATTTCGCCGGCGAACTGGAATATGCCATTCCGCCGAATTATCCGTTTGTTGGCAGCGATTTTAATGCAACCAGCGCCGGCGTTCATGTTGACGGCCTTGCCAAGAATGAGGAAATCTACAATATTTTTGATACAGAAAAAATCCTTAACAGGCCTGTTCCCATCATCATTACTGATAAGTCTGGCAGGGCTGGCGTTGCCTACTGGATCAACAATTCACTTGGTCTTGATGAAGCCCGCAAGGTTACCAAAAAGCATCCTGCGGTGGGTCATATCTACAACGCCATTATGCAGGCATACGAATCCGGCCGCAACACATCTTTCTCAAATAAGGAAATGATGACTCTGGTCAAGCGCTATATGCCGGAGCTTTTTGTAACGGAACTTCAAAGGATCAAAAGCCTTGCCGGGCAGTTGGCTTCAGGCATTATGTCACGCATGGCCGAGGCCTGTCGCAGCGTCGACGGAAAGATTGACCGCTGCCAGGCTATGGAACAGTTCGCCGTGCAGTATCCGTTCATTCAGTTCATACAGCTTACCGATGCCGAAGGACGGCTTGTCCAGGCGCTGGTCACCGATGAGGCCAATGCCGAAAAATATGGTCACCTGCCAGACCCGGGCTATGATTTTTCAGACCGGCAATGGTTCCGCATGCCCATGCAGGACGGCGGCCTGCACGTGACCGATGTTTATCAGTCGCAGTATACCGGAGCTCTCATCCTGTCAGTTTCGCAGGCCGTTACTGACGAGAGCGACGAAATTGTCGGCGTGATCTGCGGAGACATACAGCTTGAGGAAATTCTCAAATATTCTGACGAGCTTGAAGCTGAGCAAAAAGAAAAGGAATTGGACGCGCAACAGTAAAAAAGACGTTCATTGGGCGGCGCCGGGGCGCCGCTCTCTTTTTTTAATGCCGCTGAAAGAAGGCAATGAACAAGCGGAGTGGAACAGAATTTTGACGAAAAAAAGACGTTTTTTCTCGCTTGGCTACAGAACAGGAATGATATATCATCAACCGGTCATTCACGCCTGAACAGGCAGCAAACCCGGATAAATACCATGACGCAATCTCTTTTTCGCATAGAAGTCAGTGTACATCCCAGCCAGGGCGACCCCGTAGGACGCCGCGTCGCACGAGAAGTCAGTGAAGCTCTCGCCCTGCCAGTAGGCAAGGCCCGAGTAGTGAAAGTCTTCACCGTTAAAGGGACAAGCCGGGACGAGGTCGAAGAACTTGTGCGCCAGGCAGCCCTGCACGATCCTGTGCTGCAGCAGGCCTCGCTGTCTCCTGTTTCATCTGATGCTGACTGGATCATTGAGGTTGGATTCAGACCCGGCGTTACTGACAACGAAGGACGCACAGCGCGCGATACTGCTGCTCTCGTCCTTGGACGTGACCGCCATTCATTAGCTGTATACACTTCTGCCCAATATCATTTCTGGGGAAAGTTGTCCCGTGAAAACGCCGAAAGCATAGCGCGCGGCATGCTCTGCAACGAGCTTATCCAGCGTTTCCGCCTGAAAA
>JAGAZG010000108.1 GCA_017940105.1 Mailhella sp.
GAAATAATTTCAGCGATAGATATGTTTTGCATATATTTTTCCTCCTAATAAGAAAACTAACAGAATTTATTATACTCGTCAATTCATTTTAGTACTAGAGCTGCGAAGAAAAATACAATGCTCTGATAGATTCTATGAAAAAAGGGTTTGATCATCGGTATATGCCTATATTAACATATGATAATGTTATACTTGATGGACAGCATAGGGCGTGTATCTTATTGGCTATGCATGGTGAAGACTATGAAATTGAAGTATTGAAAATTTTGTATGGTAAGTAATGATTAATCGATCATCCGAATAACATGGGAAAATACCGCATTACTCCTCAAGCAGCCAGTCAATAAGATTTTTGGATTTGATGCCGGCATAGTTGCGTTCCAGGCCAGGATTGAGGGAGAGGACGATTTTTTCGTAATTATCGCGCACAGCCTGAAGAGGGGACAATTCGCGTTTTTTTACTTCTTCGCTTGTCATGGATTCTTTGACCTGAACATAGATTTTTTCGTCTGCCTTTGCGGCAATAAAATCTATTTCGGCATTGTCAAGCTTGCCTATGGCGGCATCATAGCCTCGGCGAAGAAGTTCAAAATACACGATGTTTTCCAGTACATGACCGGTATCTCTGTCCCTGAACCCCAGCAGGTAATTTCTCAGGCCTATGTCTGCAATATAATACTTGCCGAGGGTTCGCAAAAACTCCTTGCCTTTAATGTCAAACCGCTTGATTTCATAAAAAATATAGGATTCCAGCAGCGCATTTACATAGGACTGCACCGTATGGGTGCTCGGCGTATTTTTACGTGCGGCACCCTTCAGAAGTCCTTCGTTAACCAAGGTGTTTCCGATGGAGGTTGCCGATACGGTGCTGCCGATGTTGTCGGCGAGAAACAATATGATTTTTCTGAGCAGGATCGGGTCAGTGATTTGCCGCTGTCCACGGCGCTTTTCACGTTCCAAAATGTCACGGATGACTACAGAGGAATAAATACCGTCAAGCACGGTCAGCGCGCGTTCCTGGTTCAGGCCAATGTCCACAAGGCCTGGCATGCCTCCAAAGCGCAGATAGGCGCTAAAAGCATCGCCAAGGGAATATGTTTCACCATTTTTATCAATGACCAGTTTTTTTGTTCCGCCAAGTGAGCTTGCCGTTTCCTGTATCTGGTAATCATGGAAAAGCAGAAATTCCCTGAAGGAGAGCGGCAGCATCTTAATTTCAATGCAGCGGCCGGAGAGATAGGTAGCATACTCAGAAGAAAGAAGATACGCATTGGATCCGGTGATATAAATATCGCAGAACAGATCCACGCGAAAGGCGTTGACGGCGTCTTCCCAGGCTGGAATGCGCTGGATTTCGTCAAAAAACAGATACATGCGCTTGCCCGGAACAGACAGTTTTTTTACATAACGATAAAGACTGTCTGATGTCATGTCTTTGAAATCATAAGACTCAAAGTTCATTTCCACGATTTGGTCTTCAGATACGCCAGAGCGTAACAAATGCTGCACCATAAGCTTGAGCAGGGTGGACTTTCCGCAGCGGCGAATGCCAGTGACAACCTTAACCGGCTCTGTGTCCTGAAAGGCGATCAGCTTGTTCAGATAAAGATCTCTGCTTTTATAAATGCGCATGTCTGCCATTGTTGTTCTCCATGTTTAACATGGATAGCATAAACATTTAGATAAATCAATATTTGTGCATTTAATTGCAAAAAAATATTTTATATGGAATGGATCATGCCGTCAGGGGGCAAGCTTGTCATCACGGGTAAGTTTAGCTATGCCTGAACGGTAGGAATGAACAGTTCATGGCTGAAGCAAGGAAAAGATTTATGTTAAAAAAAATGGTATGCGCCGTCGCTTTTTTTCTGTTTTTTACCGGGCAGGCATCGGCAGATATTTTTGATGCCATTGAAAGCGGCGATGCAGAGGCTGTACGGCTGATGATATCATCAGGCGTCAGTATCAATAAAAAAGACGCCTACGGGGCCACACTGCTGCATGCCGCGGCCAGGTCAGGTCAGGCAGGCATTGCAAGAGTCCTTTTGGCAGCTGGGGCAGACACGAATGCCAAAATTTCCTATGGCAGCTGGACGCCTCTGCATGTGGCGGCAGAAAGCGGTTCTGCAGGTGTTGCCAGGGAGCTTATAGCCGCAGGCGCAGATGTGAACGCAAAAGACAGCGCGGGCTGGACGGGGCTGCACATTGCTGCACAAAACGGTCATGACAGCGTCATCAGAATTTTTCTTCTGGCAGGTGCCGAGGCAGACGCTTCTGGCAAAGACGGCAGGACTGCTTTGCATCTTGCTGCAGAAAACGGCCATGCCGGAGCAGCCGGCCTTCTTGTCGCTGACGGGGCAGAAGTGGATGCCTCTGACGAGGATGGGCGTACGCCCCTGCATCTTGCACGGCATGCAGGCATGGCAAAACTGCTTGTCGATGCCGGAGCAGACGTCAACGCAAAAAGCGGCGATGGCAGCACGCCGCTGCACTATGCCGCCGTTTGGAATCGTGCGGATGTCCTGCAGGCGCTTGCAGCATCAGGAGCCGATATCAACGCGCAGACCCGGCAAGGAAAAACGGCGCTTATCCTTGCAGCGGAGGAAGGCAGCGCAGAATCGGTCAGCACGCTCATTGAGGCCGGAGCGGATGTTTCATCCGGCACGGCAGGCATCAGCCCATTGCACATGGCTGTGATTCGCGGCGATGCTGAAGAACTGCGTGAACTGCTGGCGAGCAAAGGCAGCCGGCATCAAAAAGATTCCGGTGGACACAGCCCCCTGTATTATGCTGCCGCCCTGGGGAATGCAGAGGCGATCAGGCTTCTGCTGCATGCGGGGGCAGATGCCAATGAAAAATTTAAGGACGGCACGCCTTTGTCCGTGTGCGCCAAAAAGGGGCATGCCGAAGCGGCAAAGGTGCTGATATCCGCAGGGGCAGATTTAAAGGCAAGGTTTCATGAGGGCAGGACGCTGCTGCATTTGGCGGCAGAAAACGGGCATGCCGCAGTTGCAAAGGCCCTTATTGATGCGGGGGCGGATGTCAATGCAAAAGACCGCGACGGCAGAACACCGCTGCACCTGGCTGCGCAGAGCGGCCATGCAGATGTTGCAGGCATTCTGATCTTGGCGGGTGCAGACATAAATGCCAAAAGTTCGCATGGCAGTTTTCCTCTTCACATGGCCGCGTGGGAAGGCCATGCGGATATCGTCAGGCTGCTTGCGGCTGCCGGGGCAGACTTGAAGGCAAAAGATAAATATGGCGATATGGCTTTTGCAATAGCGCAGAAGCGCTGCAAAACAGAGACGATAAGGGCGTTCAACGAGGTCGCTTCGCCGTTTTGGACGTTTGGAGAAGCTGATCTGACGGCTTTGCTCTGGCAGGCATATCTTGAGGATTTTCCAGCTTCAGAAGGGTACCTTTCCGTTGGCGCCGCCTTTGAAAAATATTTTTGCGGCGGCTCTTGGAAAATTGCGCAGAAGAACCAGCAAGGCATGACCGCCCGGTTTGCCGGCGTTTTTTCCCGGCATGGCAGAAAGGCGCTTTTTCAGATGGACGTTGTCATTGAAGGTCTGAACGTGCCGGCAGTGCGATCTGTACAGGCCTTTATCAATAAAAATCTCCTGCCGCATGAAGAAGTCAATGACATGCTGCATGCCATATTTCTGGAATCAAAAGAGTAATGATCCGCCAGGAAAGCGCGTTTTTAAAATGCGATGATTTTGCCTGTGAATTCATCGGCGGCGCCTTGACAGAAGGTCTTCTAAAAAATATAAGACTCACAGCGTTATCATAAAGCCATGGGCATTACAGCCAGCGCATCCGCTTGCCCGCCAGGGAGGGCATGGCAGCCGCCAGGGATTTGGCTGCCGGATGAAGGGCTGATGCTGTGGCATGTCTGCGTTTGCAACACAAGCCTAAACTCATAAGGAGTTGCTTATATGGCTAAATGGTCTTCTCTGCCTGAAAAGCTTTTTTCTCTTGACGGCCATGTCGCGCTGGTGACGGGCGCGGGTTCCGGCCTGGGCAAATATATGGCGCATGCCCTCCTGCATGCCGGCGCCAACGTTATTCTCGTTGGCCGCGGGCTGCAGCGCCTGCAGGTTGCCGCCATGGAAATGTTTGACAGCCTCAAGCAGGACAAGCCCATGGGGCATGACTCCTACGTCGAGGATTTTGACCAGAATAAGTGGGATGCCGTTGCTCCTGAGCTTTCAAAGCGCCTCGCCTGCATCGCGTGGGACGTGAGCAAGCTCGAAACGCTGCCCGAACTCGCCGCCAAGGCCAAAGAAGTGTTCGGCGCGCCCGACATCCTCATCAATGCTGCCGGACTGAACCCAAGAAAGCCGTGGGAAGAAGTCACCCCCGAAATTTACGAATACACGCTCAGGCTCAACCTTTCTGCGCCGTTCTTCCTGGCTCAGGCTCTTGTGCCTGACATGAAGGCTCAGGGCTGGGGGCACATCATCAACTTTGGTTCACTGCAGAGCTTCAGGGCCTTCCCCAACGGTCTGCCCTACGGCGCCTCAAAGGGCGGCGTTGCCCAGCTCACCCGCGCCATGGCCGAAGCCTGGTCTACGCCCGGCACCGGCATCACGGCAAATGCGGTTGCGCCCGGCTTTTTCAAGACCCAGCTCACCGCTCCGCTGTTTTCCAAGCCCGAAGTTATCCGCGCCCTTGAAAAGCAGACGACCATGCGCCGTCTTGGCGGCTGCGATGACGTGCAGGGACTCGCCATTTTCCTCGCCTCGCATGCTTCCGACTACATCACCGGCCAGGTCATCGGCGTCGATGGCGGCTGGCTGGCCATTTAATCTGTTCAACATGCATTGCGCCTGTCACAGGCAGGCGGCATAAACAAATCAGCAAATATGGAGGGCTGTCATGAGAGCCTTGCTTCTGGAAGATACCCACAAATTTAAAATGATCGAAATGGAAAAGCCCGAGCCCAAAGAAGGCGAGGTGCGCATCAAGGTGCTCAGCGCCGCCATCTGCGGTTCTGAAATTCACGGCTATCATGGCAAGCATTTCGGCCGCAAGGCTCCTGCCGTGATGGGGCATGAAGTGTGCGGCGTGGTCGATGCCTACGGCCCCAACACCACCGGCAAGTTCCCGGTGGGCAGCCGCGTCGTCGTGCTCCCGCAGTGGACCTGCAACGAGTGCCGCTGGTGCCGCACCGGCCATCCTGACCTGTGCGACAAGCGCGTCATGCTCGGCTTTACCAAGTGGCCCGGCGGCTATGCCGAATACTTTGTCATTCCCGCA
>JAGAZG010000109.1 GCA_017940105.1 Mailhella sp.
GAAATTCCTTCCTCTTTTCGAACTCAAAGTTCTCTTTCCAACTCGCTCTTCACTTGTCAAAGAACCTCGCTCAGAAACTCCGTTCCCTCGCGGCGTTCGGCTTTATGCACCTTCACGCTCCCTTTGTCAACACTTTTGAACAAAATAATTAAAAAAAAAGAACGCCGTCGGCAAAACGGCGTTCAATGTCCTGGGCGGAACATTGACGTTCCGCCCAAAAACTCGCGTTACGCAAGCGCCTGAAGCAGGAGCAGGGCAACGATATTGATGATTTTGATCATGGGGTTAACGGCAGGACCGGCAGTATCTTTGTAGGGATCGCCCACGGTGTCACCGGTAACGGCGGCCTTATGAGCGTCAGAGCCTTTGCCGCCGAAATTGCCTTCTTCGATATACTTCTTGGCATTATCCCACGCGCCGCCGCCTGAAGTCATGGAAATGGCCACGAACAATCCTGTGACGATGGTGCCCATAAGCATTGCGCCAAGGCAGGCAAAAGCCGCAGCCTGACCGCCGCACGACTTGATGACGCAGTAGACGACAACAGGTGCCAGCACTGGCAGGAGGGAAGGAATAATCATTTCGCGGATGGCAGACTTGGTGAGCATGTCGACGCACGCGCCGTAATCAGGCTTGCCGGTGCCTTCCATGATGCCGGGGATGTTATGGAACTGACGGCGCACTTCCACCACGACGGCTGCTCCCGCGCGGCCCACGGCCTTCATGCCCATGGCGCCAAACAGGTACGGCAAAAGACCGCCTATGAACAGGCCGACCAGCACGTATGGATCCTGCAGGGCAAAGGCCACGTTGAGATCAGGGAAGTAATGGCTGAGGTCTTCGGTGTAGGAAGCGAACAGCACGAGTGCGGCCAGGGCAGCGGAGCCGATGGCATAGCCCTTGGTAACGGCCTTGGTGGTGTTGCCCACGGCGTCGAGGGCGTCGGTGGTTTCGCGGATGTCGTCTGGCAGTCCGGACATTTCGGCAATGCCGCCGGCATTGTCAGTGACCGGTCCGTAGGCGTCAAGAGCGACGATCATGCCGGCAAGGGCCAGCATGGTGGTGGCAGCCAGAGAAATGCCGAACAGGCCGGCCTGGGCATAGGCAAACAGAATGCCGGCGCAGATGATGATCACAGGGGCGGCGCAGGCTTCCATGGAAACGGCAAGGCCCTGGATGACGTTTGTGCCATGACCGGTGGTAGAAGCCTGGGAAATGCTGCGCACAGGACGGTAGGACGTGGAGGTGTAGTATTCAGTGACGACCACGATGAGGCCGGTGACCACAAGTCCGGTAAAGCAGCAGAGCAGCAGGTTGCCCCAGTGGAAGGCCGTGCCCTGGATGACCATGTTTTTCTCGCCCCAGAACACGAACATAGTGACAAAGAAGATAAGCACGGCAGAAAAAGCAGCCGTAGCCACAAGACCTTTGTAAAGGGCGCGCATGATCTTGCCATCAGCGCCAAGTTTTACAAAGAAGGTGCCGGCCACGGAAGCGAGGATGCACACGCCGCTGATGAGCAGGGGATACATCATCATCTTGGCCTGCAGGGCGCCGTCAAAAAAGATGGATGCAAGCAGCATGGTGGCGACGACAGTGACAGCGTAGGTTTCAAACAGGTCGGCAGCCATGCCGGCGCAGTCGCCCACGTTGTCGCCCACGTTGTCGGCAATGACGTCGGGGTTGCGAGGATCGTCTTCAGGAATGCCGGCTTCGACCTTGCCCACGAGGTCAGCGCCCACGTCAGCGCCCTTGGTGAAGATGCCGCCGCCAAGACGCGCGAAAATGGAAATGAGGGACGCGCCGAACGAAAGGGCCACAAGAGCCTGCATGATGTGCGCCTGGTCAACGCCGAACATGGACAGCACGGCATAGTACAGGGAAACGCCCAAAAGTCCGAGGCCCACGACAAGCATGCCGGTGATGGCGCCTGACTTGAAGGAAATATTAAGCGCGGGAACCATTCCCTGCTCAGCAGCGGCGGCAGTGCGCACGTTGGCGCGCACAGACACATTCATGCCGATGAATCCGGCAAGGCCGGAAAGGCACGCGCCAATCACAAAGCCAAGAGCGGTCAGGAACGACATGGACATGAGCAGCAGCACGGCGACGACAACGCCGACCATGGCAATGGTGCGGTACTGGCGCTTAAGATACGCCTGAGCGCCTTCCTGGATAGCGGCGGCAATGCGCTGCATATCTTCGTTGCCGGTGGAGGCTCCGAGCACGGTCTTGGCAGTCTTGTACGCATAGTACAGCGCAAAGGCGGCACAGGCGAACACGATAACCAGGGAAATGAAAGTCATATTACCCCCGAAAGGTAAGCTGAATGTGGAAAAACAGGTATACAACCGGACGGCAGAGCGTCCGGCACGCCTCGCTTGAAAGAAAAATAATGATATAGAAAAACGTCACGGATGACAAGCAGGACAACGCCCCTTGAAAAGCCATGCAGACACCGTGACTCGCCAGCCACGGCTCAACACTCCCTCGTTTATGGTCGCGCAGAAATGTTTTAAAGAATCAATCAGCCCCAATTATGCATGCAACATGGCGAAATAATTGTATAAGCAGCGATCACCATCCGGCTGCGAGCCCATCGCTGCGAGGGTCGCTGCCGCCCTGCATGACGCCGGTCTCTGCATTGATGAGAATTGCTCCGGCATGCCCGACGGCATCGGTAAAGGCCTTTGCCCTGCGCACCTGATGCCCCCGAGCGGCAAGTTCCCCAGCAATGCGATCATCAAAACGCCCTTCAAGCAAAAGGGAATTGCCGCTGTCGCCCCAGCTGCGGCCATAAAGCCAGCGCGGCGCATCTATGGCCTGCTGCGGCGGCATGCTGAAATCAACAATTCTAGTGACAAGAGCCGCCTGCGTCTGCGGCTGTCCCTCGCCGCCCATCGTCCCATAGACCAGAAACGGGCGCCCATTTTTAAGCAGCATGGCCGGATTCAGGGTATGCGCCGTGCGCTTGCAAGGCATGAGGGCATTGATATGCTGCGGATCAAGGGAGAAAAAGCAGCCCCTGTTCTGAAGCAGCACGCCTGTTCCATCAGGAATCACGCCCGAACCAAAATCAAAATACAGGCTCTGTATGTACGAAACCGCGTTGCCATGCCTGTCTGCCGCTCCAAGCCATACTGTATCGCCCCCGGCAGTCAGCGGATGCAGGTCGTGCGCCGCGGCATCCATGCGCATGCGGGCTGACTGCCTTGCGGCATGTTCATCAGACAGCAGCGCGGCAAGGGGGATATCGGCAAAATCAGGGTCGGTAAGCCAGCTGTCCCTGTCTGAAAAGGCTTCTTTGGTAGCCTCTGTGATGACATGGACGTAGTCTGCCGAGCCTTCTTTCATGCCGGCCATGTCAAACCGCTTGAGAATATTCAAAATTTCAAGCGAAGCCATGCCCTGCGTATTTGGCGGCAGATTGCAGGCCTGCAGCCCGCGGTAATTTACCGAAAGAGGCTCTGTCCAGAAGGCGTGCTGCGCAGAAAAATCTGCTGGAGCCAGCAGCCCGCCGAGCTCTTTAAGGCAGGCGCACATCCGTTCTGCCGTTTCCCCTTCGTAGCATTCCCTTGCGCCCTGCAGGGCAACGCGCCGCAGAGTCGCGGCCAGTTCCGGCTGACGCAACATCTCTCCCGGCGCATAGGGCCGGCCATTGTTCAAATATATTCTTCCCGCCTCGGCATAACGGCGGAGAACGCCCTTATCTGCAGAGTCCAGCCGCATCCACATGGCCAGCGAAGGGCTGACGGGAAAGCCCTCCTGCGCGTAGCTGACGGCAGGTTCAAGAATTTCGCTCCATGACAGGGGGCTGCCCATGCGCTCTGCGCTGAACTGCCGGGCGAGTTCCCATCCCGAAACTGCTCCGGGCACGGTAATGGCGGCAAGCGGACCGCGATCAGGAACAGCCTTCATGCCAAGGGCGGAAAACGCGGCAATATCTGCCGCCGCAGCAGAGCGACCGCTGGCGTTCATGCCCATCAGCCGGCCCGTTTCAGCATGGTAAAAAAGCATGAAGGCGTCGCCGCCTATGCCGCACATGTGCGGATATACCACTGACAGCACGGCTGAAACGGCAACGGCGGCATCAAGCGCATTGCCCCCGCGGCGTAAAATGTCGATGCCTGCCTGCGTCGCCAGGTAATGGGGGCTGGTGACCATGCCGTTGCAGGCGAGGGGGTTTATTCTTCTTGAATCTGTCGTTTCGCCGTACGCCGATTTCTGCATCAGTTACCTGTTTCCTTTAGCTGGCGATTTCCCGCCCCTTTTGTATGCGACGTGGAAATCAGTTTCTTCAGTACGAACCGCTCAAAGTTGGCGGCAAAGTACTTTGTGAAGTTCGACCATTCCGGATCATCGCAATGGAGCAGTATGGTCTTGTCCCTGAACACATCGGGATTGAACTCCACATAGGCGTTCATTCCAGCCTCGATGTCGCTGTACTGCGTATAAAACTCGCCGTTCTTGGCGCTCTTGGCAGCGCCCAGGCTTGCGTTGTCAGCCATGAATTTCCGGTCTCCTTTCATCGTAGCTGCGTGTCAGCAATACGTGAAAAAAAGGACTGAAAACGCCTTCAAGAAGCCTCAGCGTTTTCAGGCAGGAATATTCACCGAAGCACAGCCTACGCTCTTCTGAAAAGAGCTTCAAGCAATCAGAAGGGCAGCTTTCACTGCCGCCTGACGCTGCAGTATTCATTTAGAAAAGACCAGGCAGCCTTACGGAGGCGCTTGCCGCTATAATAGTAATAAGGTACAAGTCGTTATCTTCGCAATCAGCAAAGAAAGGAGCACGCATGAAACGCCTTTTCCTGTCCATTATGTCAGCAGTCATTCTTGCGCCATGCATAGCGGCGGCAGCCCCGCAGTCTGACGGTTCCACGTTCGGGATCGGCGGAGTACTCATCGGTTCGACACTCTCCGGCAAATGGATCGATGCGGAAACGCTTCTAAAGAACGATGCCTATGCCTCGCTGAGGATCCGGGAGGGCGACGATTTTGCCGTGTATTCACCGAAAGGATTTGAGGGGGAGGTAAAAACATCGGCAGTCACATTAGACGAGGTCTGCGACACTCCCATATTTGACACCTTCTCTCAGGACGGTAAAAAGCTTGGGGAAAATGAAGCATGGCTGTCCATACGCTGCGCGTGGGATCCCATGCCCAGAAAATCAGCCGCCCTTGGCACCAAGAACGCCACATACCAGTCTGTCGTAGAAAAGTACCTTGCCCAGCAGGGGCTTGCTGCAAAACCGCAGATCTCCCAGATTTTCAAGGTGGATCTGGAAGGCGACGGCGTGGATGAAGTCGTCATCAGCGCACATAACCTCCATGCAAACTCAAGTTTTGCCGCCGTAAAAGGCGATTTTTCCATCATCTTGCTGCGCAAGATCATAAGCGGCAAGGTGCAGGAAATTCCCGTCTGCAGCTTCTATGCCGACGGCAAGGACAACACGCCCCAGACTATGCACAAGGTAATCGGCTTTGCAGACGTAAACGGCGACGGCATTCTCGAAATTTTAACAGATTCTTCATATTATGAAGGAATTTGGTACGGTGTGCAGCAGGTAAAAAAAGGCAAAGTCAACGAAGTGCTAGTCAACGGCATGGGATTGTAGGCAACTGCCGAATGCCGGTCCAGGACGATTGGCAGCACAGCCATGCGCGGCATTTTGCTGCGCATGGCTCTTTTATTTAAC
>JAGAZG010000110.1 GCA_017940105.1 Mailhella sp.
CAATATGCATACGACAGGAGGAGGTAACTATTCAGATTGGCAATCAGTCGCCTATTCAATTGTAAGTGCTAATAGCTTGGCCTCCAGTAATGTACAATTGAATGTAATTGGCATTGGTACAGACAACTCTTTAGAAAGTGAAGCAATGTCAATTTTAGATATGATGGATAATACAACAACTGATGGTACGTTGAAGAGTACTGAGCAGATACCATATCAAGAAAGGTCTAATGGCAGATGGTCCTGGACTGAAATTTATTCAGATAATTCACAACTTCATTTCTCAGTCGGTGATGCAGATCTCGTGAATAGAGAAGATGACCTCACCGCAGCTCTCAATGGCGGAGCTAAGATGCTGCTCGGCACCCTGGCGGCTGCAGGCAACGACGTTATTACCACAGCTAAGTCACAAGTGGTGTTTGCCGACGTGGCTAATACCGATGACTTGCTTTACAGCATGCTTGAACATCCGAAGACGTCCCTTACCGAAGTGGAAAAAGCCGCTGTTATCGCAGCACTGCCTTACGGTTCCGGCTACAACGTGTTCACCTGGCTTGAAAAGCCTGCCAACCAAACGCTTGTGCAGAAGATGCTTGGGCATGAATGGACGAACGGAGATACTCAGGATTATATTATCTCTCATGTGGCACAGCTGGGTACGGAAACACGCCTGTTCACGCCGCAAAATGACGGAGCTGAAACCGTGTACTATCGAGTAGACGTAGAAGGCAATGTGTGGAATCTGGACGGTACTGCGGCTAATATATCTCTGAGCAACCTTACTAGGCGACAGAAAGGCGACGATACCATTACTGGCAATGATAATGATGAAACCTTCTTCGGTCAGGAAGGCATTGACACAATCCATGCCGGAGGAGGGGATGACAAGCTGTATGGCGGCACAGGCGATGATATGCTTTATGGCGAAGCTGGTAACGATGAACTGTACGGCGGAGCCGGCAACGATTTTCTTGACGGTGGATCCGGTACGGACAAAGTGTATGGAGGTATCGGCAATGACTTTATCGTATATGACGCCAGTGATGTTGCTGCTGCCGGTGCTGGCAAGATTGACGGCGGTGCTGGCATAGACTTCTTGCTTGAAAAGGGTAGTGCAGATATCATTGGGCTCAATGGTGATAACAGCCTTGACTCTCTGTTCAGCAACAGCAAGATTGAGAATGTTGAAGTCGTTCTGAGAGGAGCAAGCGTAGATGATTTGGTCAGTATTGCTGCATTGAAGGAGTATGGTATAACGCTGGAAGACACTGATAGCAACGGCAATGCCAATAGAATGGCTCTTGATTCGACATGGAGTGAAGTCAAGAGCGGCGAAACAGTGATTGGTTATCAGCACAAGTCTGGATCATCGGAGTCTCCCGACCTCATCATGGATGTGTCGTCAACGCTAGTTCAAGACACAGCAGGCGATGGAGAGTTGGCAGCGTTTATCCTGTCTACGCAAAACGGAGGGTAATGCTCAAAAGCTGGGCGGGGCGAAAGCCCCGCCTTGGGTGGGCGATCATCAATTACAGACCCAGTGGATGTTGATTTTTTGCTGAAAATTTTACGCCCTCTCCGGCCAGCCGGGAGGATCATTTTTTATGGCTCTTGCAACCCCGTGCCTCATTGGATATAAAAGAGTATACAGGCCGTTCTGCAATCGCTTCGGCAACGGCTTAGCGAGCCGCAGTACAGGGAATTGCGGCGGCTGTTCAGCGTATGGGTAGGCCGCGTGGTGCTGAGAAACATAGGCTTGCAGAGACCTGAGCAGGAATTTCAGGATTTGCAGGAGGTGGAAAGCATGCTTGCAGAAACAGTTGCTTCTTGGAAGGATACATGGCTGGCGGAAGGAATAGAAACTGGTCGTGTAGAAGGTCGTGTAGAAGGCCGTGCAGAAGGCCGTGCAGAAGGCCGCTTGAGTGCTTTGGCAGAGAAATCCGTGCTCTGATGGAGACCCTCTGCATTTCGAAGGAAAAAGCTATGGATACCCTGAGGGTGTCTGAAGAAGACCGCGCGAAGTTGTCGTCCGTACTGTAACCAAAAGATTTTTTCAAGCACACGGAGATGGTGGAGTCCCTGCTCACCGGCTTTGTGCACGAAGATTTCGTTGCCGGGCTAGATTTTTCCACGCTTGAGCATTGCCCGGCGTCATACGTTACTGATGATTTGCGCGAGCGCATGGATGACTGCGTGAGGAAGGTCAAGTGGCGCGATTAATATATTAGAGGCGGAATGTTCGTTTTCGTTTTGAGATGGTCAAAACGAATCTTTTCATGTGCATAGGCCGGTGTGTAGCCCATGTGCCACGCCAGAAGTTCCACCGTATGCAGCACGGTGCAACCGAGCTTGTTGCGGGCCAGACCGCTTTCTATCTGCAAGATGCATGCAGGGCATCCCGTTGCAACGACCGAGGCTTCCGAACTGACGATGTTGCGGATCTTGCGATCCAGGATGCCGCGGGATATCTCCCAGTGTGTTACGCCGTAGGTGCCGCCGGAACCGCAGCAACGGTCTGCTTCGCGAAGTTCTTTAAAAATGCATCCTGTCCTTTTGATGAGATTCCTGGGCTGGGCTTTGATTCCAAGTCCGCGGACGAGATGGCACGGGTCGTGGTAGGTGACCACCCCAGGGCATGCGCGTGACAGATGGGCCGATATGTCGGACCCGCCCAAGTCCTGCTCGAGAAATTCAGCGATGTCGAATGTTCTGCCTGCGATGGCGGCTGCCTTTGACTTTTGCCCCAGGGGTGCAAGTTCGGGATAGTTTTTCCTGAGCATGAGGCCGCAGGATCCGCATGACGTTATGATGGGATATCCATATGCCCCCAGCACATCGATATTCGTCCTTATCAAATCTGGCAGCGTGCCTGTATCGCCGGATACTTCTACGGGGGTGCCGCAGCAGCACTGCCCCTTGGGGATGATAACGTCGTAGCCGAGCTCATGCAGAATGTATATGACCGATTCCCCGATAGTAGGGTACAGGTAATTTGCGCCGCATCCTGCGAAATACAGCACTGTCCCCCTGACGCGCTTCGCCTGGATGGATTCCTGGCAACGGTCAAGCAGCGGGCGTACAGCAATTCTTGGTACGGGTTGGTCCTCTGCAAGCAGAGGGAGGGGAAAGCGGCGGCGCAGTCCGCTATTTTTCGGTATGCTTTGAAAGAGGAGTGGCTGAAGAGTCCCGCAGGCGCGCATCACGCCGTTCAGCCGTGCAGGCTTGGCGAGCAGGTGGGAAAATATAGCGTGCTTGACTTTTGATTGCTTCCCTTGCTCGACGAGGAGTTCCCTCGCAGCAAGCAGCACCTTGTCCATGCGTACGCCTCCCGGGCAGTTTTCACGGCAGGCAAGGCAGAAAAGGCAGTCGTTAAATATGGCCGCGGTCTTGTCGCTGAGCTTACCCGGATGAGCCAGTGATGCCTGGGCAAGCTTCAGCTTGCCGCGGGAACAGTATGCCTCGGTTTTCTTTTCGGCATAAATGGGACAGATGCTCGCGCAAGATCCGCATTTAGAGCACCTTTTCAGCTCTTCAGCGACAAGTTCCCTGAAAGATGCATCACGGTTTTTGAGCGTGGACATAAGCACCTCAGGTCTCGTCCGGAAAGACTTTTCCCGGGTTCAGCAGCCCCTTAGGATCGAACACTTTCTTGAATCTCTTCATGAAAGCCAGGGTTGCTTCGTCGATATTGAGGCTGATGAACTGCTGCTTGGATATGCCTACGCCATGTTCGCCTGAGATGCGTCCACCGAGTGATGTGGCAGCCCTGAAAAGATCGGCAACGGCCTCTGAAGCGCGGGCACGCTGGTCTTCTGTGTCTTCGAAGAGCACATTGGCGTGGATGTTGCCGTCCCCGGCATGCCCGAAGCAGGCAATGGTAAGGTCGTGCTTTTGAGCGATCTTCTTTATTTTTTCGCACATTTCAGAAATTTTGGACCGGGGCACCACGATGTCTTCGTTAGCTTTGCGGGGCTTCAATCGAAGGAGAGAGGGCGGTATGCTCCGGCGCGCCTTCCAGAAAAATTCCCTTTCTTCCCTGGTCTCCGCTATTTTCACTTCCAAAACAGTTGCCCGCCTGCAAACATCGACGATGATCCGTATGTCTTCGCTGACCTGAGCTTCAGAGCCTTCAGCTTCTATGATCAAAAGCCCGCCGGTCCCATCAGGAACATCAAGCTCCATGGATTTGCCCACGGCCTCAATGGATACCTGATCCATGAATTCAAGCGTCAGAGGCACAACGCCGGTCTGCAGTATGTTCGTTACGGTCATCACCGCATCGGCCAGCGAGCTGAATGCCACGCGGCACGTTTTGCGGCATTTTTGCAGGGGAACGAGCCTTAGGTATGCCTTCGTTATGATCCCCAGCATTCCTTCAGAGCCGATGAAGAGCGGAGCAATATTGAAACCGACCACGTCTTTGATGCATTTTGACCCGGTATGTATGACCTCCCCGTTGGGAAGTACGACTTCGAGCCCCATGACGAAGGCAGACGTGACACCATACTTTACCGCGCGCATGCCGCCGGCGTTTTCTGCGATGTTCCCGCCGATGGAGGAATATTTCATGCTCCCCGGGTCAGGAGGGTAGAACAGTCCATGCGCTTCAACGGCCGCGTGAAGGTCTGCC
>JAGAZG010000111.1 GCA_017940105.1 Mailhella sp.
AAAGCCATTCTGACTGACGACGAGCGCGAAATAGGGGTCGCTATTGTAGATATCGGCGGAGGCACAAGCGACATTGCCATTTTTTCAAACAACGCCATAAAATACACTGGTGCCGTAGCGTTAGGCGGAAACAACCTCACCAGCGACATTGCCTACGGTCTCAGGACTTCGCTGTCCTCTGCCGATAAGATCAAAATCAAGCATGGCTGCGCTCTCATGGATATGGTTCAGCCTGATGAACATATCGAAGTGCCCGGCGTCGGTGGCAGGCCTCCGCAGGCTTTTGAGAGGCGTTTTTTGGCAGAAATCTGCGAGGCAAGGATGGAAGAAATCCTCGCCCTCATTTATAAGGAACTGGAACGCTCCGGAATGAAAAGCCAGCTTGCTGCAGGCATAGTGCTGACAGGCGGCGCTGCGCTGATTCCCGGTTGCGTAGAGCTTGCAGAGGCTATTTTTCAAATGCCCGCCCGCCTGGGCTATCCTCGCAACGTGGGCGGTCTGAGCGACGTAGTCAACAACCCGCGGTACGCAACGGCCGTAGGACTGCTTGTCTACGGAGCCGAAAAAGAAAACGACGAATCAGACGATTATCAGGCAAGACCAATTGAAAACAGCGAGGACACACTGTTCCATCGTGTTCTCCAGCGATTCAAGAGCTGGTTCAGCGCCGTGAAATAACAGTTTTACTCAACGGAGATAATCATGGATATAGTTCTAGATACCAATCAGGGAGCCAGAATAAAAATTATTGGCGTTGGCGGCGGCGGCGGAAACGCCGTGCAGAATATGATCAACTCCAATCTTGAGGGAGTTTCCTTCATCTGCGCCAATACGGATATCCAGGACTTATCCCGCTCAAGCGCAATCCAGCTGCAGATAGGCAAGGAGACCACCAAGGGGCTTGGATGCGGAGCAAAGCCGGAAGTTGGCCGCAAATCCGCTGAAGAAAGCATTGATGAGATTGAAAAAGCTCTCAATGACACCGACATGGTCTTTATCACCGCCGGCATGGGCGGAGGCACTGGTACCGGCGCCGCGCCGGTCATTGCCAAGGCTGCGAAAGAAAAGAACATTCTCACTATTGGCGTTGTGACAAAGCCGTTTGCACTTGAAGGCGCGCGGCGCATGGAACATGCCCTTAAAGGCATTGAAGAACTGCGCAAGCAGGTGGACAGTCTTGTTGTCATCCCAAATGAACGACTGCGCTCGATAGGCCCAAAGGCAGCAAAATTTTCTGAAATGTTCAAAAAGGCTGATGACGTGCTTTATGACGCCGTCCGCGGCATCACTGATCTGATTACCAAGCCCGGCCTGATCAACCTGGATTTTGCCGATTTACGCTCTGTTATGGAAAACAAGGGCATGGCACTTATGGGAGAAGGCCGCGCCTCTGGCGAAACAAGGGCTCTTGACGCTGCCAAAACAGCCATTTCAAACCCATTGCTCGAAGATCTTTCCATTACCGGCTGCAAGGCGCTTCTTGTCAATATCACGACAAACGGCGACCTGGGCATGGACGAATGGTATGAGGCCGGCGAGTTCATCCGCAACGCAGCCCGCGGACAGAATGGCGAGGATCCTGAAATATTCCTCGGCATGTCAATTGATGAATCATGCGGTGATGAAATACGCATAACGGTCGTTGCCACGGGCATAGAGACCCCTTCTGAAGTCCAGGAGCAAGCCAATGCCAAGATACCTGCGTCTCAGCAGGCTGCTACCGGACCAAGGAACCACAATCCCAGGGACATTCTTTCGCAATGGGAAAATATCGACGGGCCTTCTCCAGCTGTTCCAGGAACGGCTGACAGTAAGACAGCAGCTAAGAGCGAAAGTGACGAATTTACATTTGAAGAAGATGACACTCCGGCTTTCTTCCGCAGAAGAAAACGCTGAGCAAGCCGTTTCTTTGTACACAGGCCCATCAGCTTGATGCCGATGGGCTTTTCTTCACGAAATTTTTTCTGCCCATGTGGGAATGCGTGCCGGCTTTTTTGTCAGAGCCTCATTAAAACGGACTGAAACAAACGAACAATTTTTTATGATGCCTGTGACGTTTTACACCTCTTTCAGACTATCTTTATAGCGCTCAGGCAATTTTGCATGAACTCTTAACAGACAAGGTATGCCATGGAAGGCCAATACCCCGACTGCTGGATGTCCCACCGTGTATCCTACGGTGAAACTGACGCCATGGGCGTAGTATATCACGCCGAGTACATACATTTTTTTGAACGGTCACGCGGAGACTTGTGCAGGGCATGCGGTATTTCATACAGAGAAATTGAAAACGCTGGGTTCATGCTTCCTGTCAAAGAAGTTCAATGTCTCTACCGTTCACCGGCCCGCTATGATGATCTTGTGCAGATTCATGTACGCGTTGACGAAATCAGGAAGGCTTCCGTCAGGTTTCGATACGAAATATTCGACGAATCCCGAACAAGGCTCCTCTGCGAGGGCATGACGCTGCATGCCTTTGTCAATGCAAGCGGACGGCCTTCAGCTATACCTGGATGGTTACAAAAACTTCTTTCCGGCGTGTAATGCCCCCTTGGAGCATACCCGCCGCATCTCATTCGGCGCTTTCTTTCTGCAACGCAAATTTTCAATTCAAGAAAAGAACAGCGCCGCGTGTTGCCTGCCAAATTCTTTTCAAGTATATTCTTGACCGGGTTAAAACAGCAACTCAAACTTAATGGAGGGTTTAAATGAATCGGCTATCCTGCATCCTCGCCGCTTTTGCGGTTCTTTGCATGGCTGTCAGCGCACAGGCAAAAACCTATATCAACGGCATAGATGCCAACTATCCGCCTTTTGCCTATGTTGGGGAAGATGGCAAGCCCGCCGGCTTTGATGTCGATTCCATGGACTGGATCGCAAAAAAAATGAATTTTGAAGTCAAGCATCAGCCAATGGACTGGGACGGCATTATTCCCGCTTTGCTGAACAAAAAAATAAGCATGGTATGCTCAGGCATGAGCATATCGCCAGAACGCGCTGCTGTTGTGCAGTTCTCCGAACCCTATTTCACCATTCAGAAAGTTATCGTCGTTCCCTCCGGCTCTCAGCTTTCCGCAGACCAGGTCATGTCCGGCCCGACAAAGCTCGGCGTTCAGCGCGGCACCAATGAACACGAACTGCTTGAAACCAGAAAAGAAGAAAAAAAGCTTTCCTATGAGCTCCGCTTTTATGATTCTTCGCCTCTGGCCATCGAAGACCTGCTGAACGGGCGCATCGAAGCGGTAGCCATGGACAGCGCTCCCGCCAACGACGCCATAAACAAGGGCAAGGCAGTCAAGATTGCAGGAACGTTTGCAGAAGACGACGTTTTTGGCGTAGCCATCCGCAAAGATGACAAGGAACTGCTTGACCTTGTAAACGAAGGGTACCGCAAGCTTAAGGCTGATCCATACTGGAAAGAACTGCAGGATAAATACCTCAATAAATAGGCTGCAACATGTCAGAGGCCGGGAAACCGGCTTCTGACGGACACAGGAAGCAAATGAACGTTTTTTCAGCCATAATTGAAGCTTTGCCATATATCCTTGAAGGAACGCTGGTCACCATCCTGCTTGTAGTCGGCGCCTTGTCGCTTGGCTTTTGCATTGGCGTTCCCATGGCGGTTGGCCAGGTATACGCTCCCATGCCCATTGCCAGGCTTATAAGCCTTTATGTATGGTTTTTTCGCGGCGTTCCTGTTTTGCTGCTCCTGTTTTTGTTTTATTATGGAATTTTCGGGCTGATAGGTCTTGAAGTCAGCACCATAGGAGCATCCTGCCTGGTGCTGGGCATGACCAGCGCTGCATACCAGTCGCAAATTTTCAGGGGGGCCATTCTCTCTTTGCCGGCGGGACAATTAAAAGCCGGCAGGGCCCTGGGCATGAGGGATGGACAATCCATAATTCACATAATTCTTCCCCAGGCACTGCGCCTTTCAATACCAGGCTGGTCAAACGAATACTCCATTCTTTTGAAGGACTCTGCCATGTGCTTTGCCCTTGGCACGCCTGAAATCATGGCAAGAACACATTTTGTAGCTTCGCGCACCTATGAGCACCTGCCCCTCTATATCACTGCGGGCCTGATTTATTTTGCCATCACCTTCGCGGGCGTTTCTATGCTGCGGCGTCTGGAACGCAAAGTCCGCATCCCGGGCTATAACACTTCTGGCATGTAATACAGGATATTAATAATATGCACACTCCTGCTTCTGAAACTCCCATTCTCAGGGCCGAGCATTTTTCCAAATATCTTGGCGGGCGTAAAATTCTGGACGACTGTTCCATATGCATGCATCCGGGAGACGTAAAAGTGCTGATTGGACCATCAGGGGCCGGAAAGAGCACCTTCCTGCAATGCATTAATTGCCTGCTCGAACCTGATGAAGGAGAAATCTGGCTGGGAGAAAAGCAAATCAACGTCAAAAACTCAAAAGAACTTTGCTATCTCCGCCAGCATGTAGGAATGATTTTTCAGGATTTCAACCTTTTTGACCACCTGTGCGCACAAGACAATGTTGCCCTTGCCCTTCGCAAAGTAAGAGGCATGAGCAAGCAAGATGCGCTGAAAAGAGCCAAAGAAGAACTGGCACGTGTAGGACTTGCCGACCGGGCGTCGCTTTTTCCCGCACAGCTTTCCGGGGGACAGAAGCAGCGCGTTGCCATAGCCCGGGCTCTTGCCATGGATCCAACGGTTCTGCTCCTGGACGAACCTACGTCTGCGCTGGATCCGGAACTGGTCGGCGAGGTCTTGACCGTCATACGCGATTTGGCATCACACGGCATGCCTATGATCATGGTGACGCATCAGATGGAATTTGCACGCGCCGTGGCCACTGAAATCTTGTTTATGGAGCAGGGGCAAGTCATTGAGCATGGTGCTCCCGACGATCTGCTTGCGCCAGGAACAATCTCCCGAACGCAGGATTTCTGCACCCGTCTCTGCGATTTGTGCAGCGGCGATACCGGACGCATTGAGGAATAAGCATGCCTGGCTTTCTTGATTTCGACTTTATCCTCGGCCGGGTTATTCCATACCTTGACCGTGGTCTTCTCATGAGTCTAAAGCTTATTATTCCTGCAACGCTGATAGGCGGCTTCATTGGAATTGTCCTCGGCGTTCTCCGCGTATTTGGCAGCACTGCAATACGGAAATCCGCCGATGCGTTTGTGGCAGTCATACGCGGCGTTCCTCTTACCGTGCAGCTCATGATCTTGTATTTTGGTCTTCCAAGCATCCCATGGGTAAAAATCTATCTGGCGCCCTACACAGCAGCGCTGCTGGGATTCATCATCTGTACAGCTTCGTACCAGTCCGAATATGTAAGGGGCGCCCTGCTCTCTATACAGCAGGGGCAGATCAAAGCAGCTCAGGCCTTGGGCATGAGCCGGTGGCAGACCATTTTGTTCGTTATTGTTCCGCAGGCTGTCCGAAGGGCTCTGCCTGGCTGCGGCAACGAAATTATCTATCTTGTTAAATATTCTTCTCTGGCCTATCTTGTGACCTGCATAGAACTCACAGGAGAAGCCAAAGTCCTTGTCTCCCGAACGTTTCGCCCTACAGAAGTCTATTTTGCTGCAGCTTGCTACTACCTCATCATTGTCACCGCTGCTACATGGCTGCTTGGCAAGCTTGAAAAAAAACTGGAGATTCCCGGGGCGGTCCGTCAAAAATAGCTGCGGTCAACATGCCTTAACCTTGCCCGTTTCCATGCAAAATTTTCTATGCCTTTTTAACTGAATGAACAGCCTATGAACCCACTGGAAAATATACGCAACTTCTGCATCATTGCCCATATTGACCATGGCAAGTCCACCCTTGCCGACAGAATCCTGGAATATACAGGCGTGTTATCTGCCAGGGAAGCCCGCGACCAGTACCTGGATAAAATGGATATTGAACGGGAAAGGGGCATTACCATTAAAGCCCAGACAGTGCGCATCCCATACACCGATAAAGATGGCGCCCAATACATTCTCAATCTTATCGATACGCCAGGACATGTAGACTTCGGTTATGAAGTTTCGCGCTCTCTTGCCGCATGCGACGGAGCTCTTCTGGTTGTTGACGCCACACAGGGGGTTGAGGCCCAAACCTTGGCAAATGTCTACATGGCGCTGGATCACAACCATGAAATTGTGCCTATTCTCAACAAGATTGACCTCCCAAGCGCCGACGCGGACAGAGTCAAGCAGGAGATAGAAGAAACCATAGGGCTTGATTGTTCTGACGCCGTCGCTATTTCAGCAAAAACCGGTTTAAATATCGATAAGGTTCTGGACGCGATCATCGCAAGGCTGCCAGCACCGCAAGGCGATGCCCAAAAGCCATTAAAAGCTCTCATCTTTGATTCGTGGTACGACAGTTATCAAGGCGTCGTTGTTCTTTTCCGCATTCTTGACGGCTCGATCAAACTGGGGGACATCATTCATCTCATGGAAGGTGATCATGACTACGAAGTCGTGCGCCTCGGCGTTTTTTCACCAAATTCCATAGATGTTAAAAAACTTTCTGCAGGGGAAGTCGGTTTTCTTTGCGCAAATATCAAGGAATTAGGTCATGCCAGGGTTGGCGACACCATAACGCTGCGCGATCGTCCTGCATCAGAACCCGTACCAGGTTTTAAAGAAGTCAAGCCAATGGTATTCTGCGGTCTTTACCCTACTGAAGCCGCTGATTATGAAAATCTTAAAAGCGCTCTTGAAAAGCTGCAGCTTAACGACGCGGCTTTTTCATTTGAACCAGAAACATCTTCTGCCCTTGG
>JAGAZG010000012.1 GCA_017940105.1 Mailhella sp.
GCAGTTCCAATTGAAGTGAAAGCAGAAACCAATGTTCGTTCCCAAAGTTTAAAAGCATTCTACGATAAATACCACCCTGCCACTTCTATAAGATTATCGTTACTAAATTATAAAGAACAGGATTGGATGGTTAATATCCCACTTTATGCTGTGTGTAATATGTAGCGGTAAAAGCAGCCCTTGGTCGCAGCGACATCAGCGTACATAAGCTCAGATCCAGTTTTGCCATGGTGTTTTATTCGAAATCTGATGCTCCTAAATGGGCGCAGGCAAACAGATCATTTTGTTTAATGACTTCAGGCATCTTCTTTATCCCTCTCCCGAATCATCTTTTTAAGAAGTTCATCACTTTCTTCTCTGAGCTTAAACTTGCCATGGTTAATATAATGTTCATTGTCTACCCATGTCATAAAACAAGTATCGCCATCACAATCAATCCTGACTGTATATAGCCTGGCTTTTTCAAGTGCATCATTGTGACATATATACATCCTGACGATATCCTCGGGCTCCAGTATTGACGGCATTGTAATCCTAAGTATCCCTGCCATGTTTCCGACCAAAACTGCATCCACAACAAAATCATCTGGCAAATATGGACACAAATATCGAGTCATATCTGCATTTAGCCTTTGATACATCTCCAGGAAAAGATATTGTTTTCCCTCGCGCACTCTTCATAGGTTTCTTATTTACAATTTGTAAACCAGTTTTCAGACATCCTCCTGTAATTGTCGAGCAACCCGCGAAGGTCGTCGCAAGCGGTATGCAGTTCTTCCTCTGACATACTGTTCAGCCGTTTCGTGGTGAAATCCAGAGGCGAACGCAACCTGTTCTCCGATAAGACTGTTCCATCCTGCCGAAAAACTGTGTTGCCGCCCGCACGGATGATGTAGTCCGGCATATCCAGATGGAGAAGATCTTCAATCTCCGATTCCCACATTCCCAAATCCAACGGGTCTGCGACCTGCGCGCGCAGACGATCCAACCATACGTCCCGCGCCTTTGCAGAGCGCAGCAGTTCAGGGCTGGTGATCCCGCGAAGAATCTTTTTATAGATATCGTGCGAATTCGGTACGAACCGTAGAGGCATTTCCGAATGATCCCGCAAAATGGATATCCACGCCCCCGCATTATCCCGAATGCGCCGATAGGCGTCAGAAAAGCCAGACAGATAGGGCTTCTCCCTGCCAAGTACCGAGACAGGCCGCCCATTGAGTTCAGGTGGAGAGCTCTTGCCCCCTCCCGAGGGCGGTATGAAAAGTGGCGAGGCTCCGCTGTTAATGTTAAGAAATTCAAGATTTGTAATGCGAAACATGGGAAGACCAATAGCGAGAGGCATCGGCGTTAGAAGCGTTTCGAGGTCAATAGGGACCGGCCGATTGACCTGCGGGATAAAATTGCCTCCGTGCATATCGTCGCTCAAAAAGGAAAAGAAAACGGCGGTCAGCACACCCATACGCCAATAGTATTCGTCCGCATCCGCCTCAGACGACAGCGGCTGCTTCTTGATATACTCCGTGAACGACGCGCAATCACCGCTAATACAGTCGCAGGCAGGGCCCATCTCAGGGAACAACCGCTCCATCAGTTGCGAATACACCATCTCCACCGTACAGTTTCGGGGCTTATAATAAAATCGTCCGCCCTCAGATTCCAGCATAAGTGCAGAGCGTCCGCCGGGGCGTGTGCTGGCGTCGGATTCATCGGGCAGACAAATCCAAGTGATTTTACCGAAATCTCGCCCGCCGAAAAATGCCGTGGAGATCTCATCGCGCTTTTTTTCCAGCGCACTAAAGACCTCGTCCGTGAAGCTGGCATAGCTTTCGCATATCGACCGATCGATCCGCTCCAGTTCAGGGTACTCTTGATATAGCTTGGCGCCGTTGTGCCGCGTGGCGTCCTCCATGACGCGCTCCAATGCGTCATGAAAAGCCTGATCCGGCGCGGCAATGGCGGAATATGCCGCCAGCGGAAAACGTTCCGCCAGAATAGGCCGCATCTTTTCCCACAGCACAGGCCAGTATAATGTGACCCTGCGGGCGCTGAGAATCCGCCCAAGCCGCGCTTCACACTCCTCCGTCAGCAAAGCAGTGCTGTGCTTCCGTCCTGAGACGGGAACACCAAACCAATGGTCAAGGGAGTCAATGAGTTTAGAAAGATATCGATCCATGTCACTTTCAGAATACGCCGGGCAGGTTATCCATAAGCCCGTGCTCACTTAGCTGCTTTCGTTCCACGCATTCTGCCTCCGGCCGCAACTCCTTAACCTTGGCGACAATCTTCCGCAACCAGCCGTCCCGGTAGATTGCGCAGGTCGCTTCGTCGGGGGCGAGTATGTCTCCAGGCTGCGTCAGCATCCCAGCCGCACGGCAGCCGCCGAGACACACGTTGCGATAAGGGCACTCCCGGCACTTCTCGTTGTGCGCAAGTACCGTCGTAGAACGAGTGTTGATCAGTTCCATATATTTTGAATCGTTCAGGCATTCCCGAACGCCGATTTCCTGAATCTTGGGGTATGCCTGCTGGAATTCGTCCATGTTGGATAATGGCATACAAGTCAGCGCCCGTCCTTCCGCGGAAATGTACATGTTGCTGCGGGCATGGGCGCAGAGGCAGGCGCTCTCCAGATTATTGACAACATGGACGGCAGGCAGGCGGTACAGGTCCGGATTGCTGCCGTCGCACATAAAGAATCCACCCATATGCACAGTCATCTGCGGAAGGTCGCGGTAGAAATCGTCCAGATAGTCGAAGTAGATCTCAAAGGTCTCATCCATGCTCAGGCCGTGGCTCTCAGCGTAGCCGCCCTCATGCCACGCGCCCGTATCGCCGACGGGGTTCAACTTAAGGCTCTGGCAGCCCACGGAGGCCAGGTAATTGACGCTGTCCCGCAGAGATTGGCGGTTCTCTTTCCACAGGCACATCTCTGCACCTGTGGGGAAGCCCCTGTCACGGCAGAGTTCAAAGGCGCGGCGAACCGCTTTTTCCGCGCCGTCCATGCCGCGCAGCCAGTCGTGATGCCCCACACCGTCAAAGCTCATGTTGAACTCGGGGTGCATGTCGCGCTGCTCAAAGGCGTCCAGCAACCGCTCGTTGACCAAAAGTCCGTTGGAATAAATCTGACTGATACTGATGTTTCCGGCGCGCAGCGTGTCGATGATCTCCCAGAAGTCCCGGCGCACCAGCGCCTCTCCGCCAGTGATAGAGCAGCTCATCACGCCACAGTCCACCAAACCCTGCGCAATCTTCATTGCGTCGCCATGGCTGATCTCGCCATAGCGATTTTCTGCGCCGCTGATGTAGCAATGTCGGCACTTGCAGTTGCAGTTGCCCGTAATGGACCAGTGCGCACTGCGCATGAAGCGATTTGGGTAAAAGTGGTATTTCTGTTCATCCGCAATCGTCTCGCCAAGGGCGCAGGGCGCAACAAAACCCTTTTTCTCCATCTTCGCGACGCTGTCCCGGATGACCTGCGGAACAAGCGACAGATCAAAGTCCACCTGCCCATCACAGAGTTGGAGCGCATCGAATGCCTCCTTATCCACAAACCATGCCCTGCCAGCTTCTCGATCCACGACGGCATAGGGCAGCTTCTCCCAGCCTCGCAAAATATAGTTGTCTTTTAAACGGTAGTACATGGTTTGCCCTCCGTTAATTCGTGCCGATGAAAACACATCCGCAGCCGGTGGCGGCACCAATAATAACGCACATACAGGTTTTTCCGCCGCTTGCGCCGACGCATAGGGGCAGATCGGCCCCGCCAGAGACCTTGTTCAGCTCGTCGAGGGAAATATTCTCACCCACCTCTGGCTTGAAGTCCTCTGCTGTCAGGGTGATGCCATACTCCTTGGCAATCTCGATGGTCTTTTCCACAACTGTGTCCTTGTCTGTCAGCGCGTTGAGTTTCTTCTTGAGCTCCTCGTTCTTGCTTGCTTCCTCAATCAGCTTTTTCAGGTTTTCATTCATAATTTGTTCTCCTTTCAAATATTTTGGTCAGCCATTTGGCTGATCATCACCGATAGAAATCTTTTTTCTATGGTATCTGCGCAAACTATATGCGGCAATTAGATTTATTATATTTTTACGAATGACTTTGATCTGTGGAATACCATTTTTATTATAAAATGTAATATGTACTGTCAGCATAAAATAAGTCTAAAATCTATTAAGTTTTAATACCTCAAGTTATTCAACAGTACAATACTGTTATATTTTTGAACCTCCGTATCATATGATCCTGTTCCTAACTGTCCTTTTTACTGGTCATAATCTTTCTTGCAATCAGTAATTTGTTTTTCAATTCTGCCCTTTTAGTTATCTGTTCCATTAATCAATCCCTGTCCATCCGTAAAGCTAAGTAGCTCTATATTCTCATCATACATATCTTTGGGAAGGATAGCTCTATAGATTGAAGAATATGCTTCCCAACATTTCTGCTTTTCAAGCTTTTCTTTGCCCATCTTCAAAATGATGAACTCCACTCCAAAGCACTTTGCCCTCACTCCGGTATCAAAGCATCCATTACGTAGATAAAAATCCATGCGCCTTATCCTGAGCTTTCTGTCTTCATCATCCCTTGCATAGTCCGGATCTTCAACCTCAATGATGATACTCCCTGCACCATCCATATGCTCAGAAAGAAGCTTAACAAGAATGCTCCCGATGCCGCTATTTCTTTTCTCAGGATAAATAGCAAGATAATCGACAAGGTAATCATTACCCTGTTTTACCAAGCAGGAATATCCCACTATTTCTTCGCCATCATATAATCCAAGGGCCTCATAGATGCCTTTATCAACTGCATCCAATATGACAAAAAGTGGCTTTAGCTCAGAC
>JAGAZG010000112.1 GCA_017940105.1 Mailhella sp.
GCCAAGAATGAGAGCCTGCGAAATCTTGCCGGAAGCGTCTGGATTGCGAGCGGTGCCTTCGCAGGCGGCGCGAATGGCGGCGCCCTGTCCGCAGCCGCCGCCTGCGGCGGCTATGCCGATGCCGATGGCAAGTCCGGCGGCAGCAAGGCCAAAGCCAACATCCATGCCACCGTCAGCCGCAAAAGCGACAGCCGCGATGGAAAGCAGAAGAAAGGTGTTCAGTGCAATAAGAAACATCTTGCGCATAACAGACTCCAATGCGTTTATAGTGTGAGGTCCGAAGGACCATTCCCCCGAAAGAAGGATCAATGGGCGTGCTCAACCGCACCCTGGATGTAGATCATGGAAAGGATGAACAGGATGAAGGCCTGCAGCACCTTGCCGAGAAGGAACAGGAAATACAACGGCACCGTGCCGAGAAGGACGGCTACGTAGATGCTCGCGCCGAACGTACCAAAAAAGATCACCAGCGTCGTTTCTTCGCCGAATATGTTGCCGAAAAGACGGAGCGACATCGAAAGCGGACGGGCGAGGTGCGATATAATCTCAATGGGAAACATCAGCGGCATCAGCGCCTTGCTGGAACCCGTAAAATGCTTGACGTAGCGCACGCCCCAGGAGCGTATGCCTATGTAGTTGTAGTAAAGAAAAACGCACAGCGCCACAGAGACCGTGGTATTCAGGTTGGCCGTGGGCGCATCGCAGCCCGGCACAAGGCCCAGAAGATTCATGGTGAGCACATAAATGAAAATGGCGACGAGCAGAGGCACGAAACGGCGGCCCTTTTCGCCCATGCTGCCCACGATGAAATTTTCAAGCCCGCCGACGAGCGACTCAAAAAAGATCTGAAGCTTCCCAGGCACGACGTCTATCTTCTTGCGCAGGACAAGGCCGACCGCAAGGAGTATGGCAAGCCCGAGCCAGGTAAAGAAAACATACTTGGTATCGACTGACACGCCGCCGATGGTCACCGTATCAAGATGAAAAACAGTGGAAAGCAGAAGAGGATGCGACAAACCTGATGCAGCCATGAAAAACCTCTCTTCTTCGCCCGGCGCTACCTTAAGGCAAGCAGGGTAACCGGAATAACAATCACAGGCACGGTAAAGCCTGCGGCCAGCGCAAACGGGCTGGCATGGAAAACAACGAGGGCAATATACACAAAAATTCCAGTGATGAAAAGCCTTATCTGACTTCTGAGGAGAACTCTTTTTTTCACAATGGCGGTGACAGCCTCGCCCTTCCTGTCCCCCTCCGGGATGGATGCTGGCAGGACGTGCTGCACTGCTTTGGCAAGGTCATAAAAATTCCAGCATGTTACAAGAGCCGTTAGGGCAACCCACAGCAGGATATGCGTCCATGGCGCAAGCACGGCTCCGGCGGCAAAAAGCATGGCGGAAACAAGAAAAATATTGCGCATGGCATGCCGCACTCCCGCCAGAAAAAAACCCCTGCGCCAGAGCATGCCTTCTATTCGTTCAATAACGCACATGCTGAGGTCACCCCCGTCTGTTCTGCCGGAAATCTGCGCCGGCTAGAAGGCGCCTTATTTCTTCCTCTGTTTCGTCCGGCTCGTCGGCTCCATCCGAAGGAACCTCCACTCCAGCGATAATGGAGGCGGCATTCATTCCGCCGGCCTCCTTGCCGGGCGGAGTCTGCGCAGGAATATCCGCAGGCTGAGACTTTTCGGCAGAAACGGCATGCGCGTGCACAGCCGCAGCCTTTTCCGCCTGGCGTTTCACCATGCGCTCCGCCTTTTCTTTTTCATCCAGCCGTGCGTCTGACCTTATGAGATAGCGCGCATCTATCCAGACGTTGCGAAAGCCTGCGGCAATGCCGAGGGCAAGGCCTATTCCGGCGCCCCATGGCCAGGTGTCCAGCCAGGAATCGGCAAGCCAGCCAAGCCCGCCGCCGACCAGCGGGCCTGAAACCATGTGCATTCCCACGGTGCTGGCCGTGCCAAGCAGACTGAACCTGCCGGGTGCGTCATCGTTTTTCTGCTCTTTTTCCACGGACCGGGCCCTCATAAATAGGCTTGGATGTTAATAGTTTTTTTGCTAAACTACCCTTTTGGCAGCTGGCGCGTCAACTGCAGGCATGCGCCAGCGCACGCAGCCGGCGTGCCGCCGGCAAACAGCAACGAACGCGAGGTTTTTCATGCCCATCAAAAACGGCGATACTGTTTCCGTCCAGTATGTAGGCACATTCAGCGACGGGACGGAATTTGACCGCTCTCAGCCAGGCAGCCCCCTGCGCTTCAAGGTCGGCTCAGGCCAGGTTATCCCAGGATTCGACCGGGCCGTCGCCGGGCGGGAGAAAGGCGATGCTTTTTCCGTCACCATCCCCGCCTCGGATGCTTATGGCGAACGCCGGCCCGAACTGCTTTTTCCTGTTCCGGTCGAGCGCATTCCCCAGAACATCAAGCCTGAAATCGGCATGATGCTGCACGTGGGGACTGACCAGGGCGAGCTTGAAGTTGTCGTCTGCGAAATAAACGAAAAAAACATCATTCTCGATGCCAACCACCCCATGGCAGGCAAGGATCTCACGTTTGCCCTTGAAATCGTTTCCGTCGAATAAAAAGCGCGCGTGCTGAACCTGCTCAGTATGCGCTGCAGCCAGCGACGCAAGAGAAGATCACGCCCATACCCAGAAAGGAAGACACATGTACCCTGCCAATGCCAGCCGCAGCCACGCAGTCCTTTCTGTTGCCGCGCACAGACGCGACGCAGAACTGTCAGCAGGCGTAACCAGCCCGTCAGCAGAAACACCATCCGACCCAACGGAATATTTTGGCTGCAACGTCTTTGACGATAAAGCCATGCGCCGATACCTGCCCAAGGATGTCTATAAATCGCTGCGCACGACCATAGACCTCGGACACAGGCTCGACCCCGCCGTTGCCGACGTCGTCGCCAACGCCATGAAGTCCTGGGCTATGGAACGCGGCGCAGACCACTACACCCATGTTTTCTATCCCCTGACAGGCCTGACGGCCGAAAAGCACGACAGCTTTCTTGACCCCGACGGAAAAGGCGGCGCTCTTGCGCAGTTCAGCGGTAGCGCGCTCGTCCAGGGCGAAGCGGATGGGTCAAGCTTTCCCTCAGGGGGGCTGCGCTCGACCTTTGAAGCCCGCGGATACACAGCATGGGATGTGACCAGTCCGGCTTACCTTATGGAAAGCCCGGCCGGCATGGTTCTATGCATCCCGACGGTCTTTCTTTCGTGGACGGGCATAGCGCTGGACAAAAAAACTCCCGTCCTGCGTTCCAACCAGGCCCTCAACCAGCAGGCCGCTCGCGTTCTGCGCCTTTTTGGCGTTGAGCCTTCCATGCCCATATCCTCAAACGGCGGGCTTGAGCAGGAATATTTTCTCGTTGACGGCTCCTTTGTATCGGCAAGGCCAGATCTGCTCATCGCAGGACGGGCATTGTTCGGCGCCCACCCGCCAAAGGGTCAGGAATTTGAAGACCAGTATTACGGGGTCATACCAAGCCGCGTGCTGGCCTTCATGGCCGATGTTGAACGCCAGCTCTACCGCCTTGGCGTGCCCGTCAAGACACGGCATAACGAAGTCGCGCCAAGCCAGTATGAAATAGCCCCCACGTTTGAATCCGGCAACCTCGCCTGCGACCACAACCAGCTCATTATGACGGTGCTGCGCAAAACAGCAAGGCGGCACGGCATGTCCTGCCTGCTGCATGAAAAGCCCTTTGACTGCATCAACGGCTCAGGCAAGCACCTCAACTATTCCATCGGCAGCAAGGAAGTGGGCAACCTTTTCGCTCCCGGCGACAACCCCCACGAAAACGCGCAGTTCCTCGTCTTTCTTTGCGCGGTCATCCGCGGCCTGCACCGGCATGCCGGCTTTCTGCGCGCCGTGGTCAGCTCCGCCTCCAATGACCGCAGGCTCGGCGCAAACGAGGCCCCCCCGGCCATCATCTCGCTTTTTCTTGGCGATCAGCTGACCGACATCCTTGAGCAGTTCAGGGCTGGCCAGGTCACCAAATCCGCCAGGAAACGCCTGATGAACGTGGGCGTTGACACGCTGCCACCCCTGCCTGCCGATCCCGGCGACCGCAACCGCACCAGCCCCTTTGCCTTTGTAGGCAACCGCTTTGAATTCCGCGCACTGGGTTCGTCAATGTCCGCTGCGGACGCACTTGTCGCCCTCAACGCCATGATGGCTGAGTCCCTTGATTTTGCAGCGACGTTTCTCGAAGACGAACTGGGCAGCGGAAAATCCAGCCTTGGCGAGGCCGTGCGCAAACTTATTGAAACCGTCATGGAAGAAGACGGCGCGGTCATTTTCAACGGCAACGGATACTCTGAAATATGGCAGAAAGAAGCTGAGCGCCGCGGCCTGCCCAACTATCCGGCCACGCCAGACGCCGTTCAGGTGTACAAGCAGCAGGAAGTCGTCGGCCTGTGCGAAAAATACTGCATTTTTTCCCGTCAGGAACTAAAGGCAAGACACGACATTCAGCTTGAGCAATACCTCAAGACCGTGCACACCGAATGCAGCCTTGCCATCCGCATGGCCCGCACGCAAATCTATCCTGCCGCCATACGGTACAGGCAGGAAATGGCCTCGTCCATTTCTGCCTGCAGTGCGCTGGGCATCCCTGCAGGCATGGAATCTCTGAAGGAGCTTTCCTCGCAGATTCAGGGTTTTGAAGCGTCGCTGAAAGCGCTGGAAGACCTTTCCCTCAGCGTCTGCTGGTCGCCGGACGAAGACAACATTGAAAAATCTGCCAGGGGCTGCCTTGACCATGTCATTCCCGCCATGGAACAGCTGCGGCAATGGGCAGACGGGCTCGAATCCATGGTGGCTGACGACCTGTGGCCCCTGCCGAGCTATCAGGAAATCCTCTTCATGAAATAGATGATCCCATCCAAGGCAGGATCAGAAGGAGCATACATGCGCATTCTCATCATCGGTTCCGGCGGGCGGGAACACGCCCTTGCATGGAAGCTGCGGCAATGCCGGGGCATAGAAGAAATATACGTTGCTCCAGGCAACGGGGGCACGGCTTCCATCGCTGTCAACGTGCCCATTGCCGACAGCGACATAGACGCATTGGTGGCTTTTGCCAAAGAAAAAAACATTGGCCTTGTCGTTCCCGGTCCTGAGCTGCCTCTGACCCTGGGTGTCACAGACGCCATGCAAAAGGCCGGCATTGCCTGCTTTGGGCCAAGCGCAGCCTGCGCCAGGCTTGAAGGCAGCAAGTCTTTTGCCAAAGAAATAATGAAGGCGGCCGGCGTGCCTACCGCTGCCGCAGGCGTATTCACCGATCTGGAATCGGCACGGGCTTTTGCCGCAGCGCATGGAGCCCCCCTTGTCATCAAGGCCGACGGGCTTGCCGCTGGCAAAGGCGTCGTCGTTGCCATGACCGCCAGGGAAATCGAAGACGCCCTTTCCCTCATGTTTACTGGCAAAGCGTTCGGAAGTGCCTCAAGCACTGTGCTGATGGAAGAATTTTTGCGGGGCGAAGAAGTCTCGCTGCTTTGCTTCTGCGATGGAAAAAATGCAGTTCCTCTGCCGTCAGCCCAGGATCATAAGACCGTCTACGACGGCGATACCGGTCCGAACACCGGCGGCATGGGCGCGTACAGCCCGGCCCCCATTCTGCCGGACAGCAAGCTGGAATCCATGGCAGATCTCGTCATCCGTCCGGTTCTCGCCGAAATGTCCAGGCGTGGGACTCCGTTTAAAGGCATTCTCTATGCAGGGCTCATGATGACGGCAGAAGGCCCTAAGGTGCTCGAATACAACGTACGCTTCGGCGATCCGGAATGCCAGCCTCTGCTCATGCGCCTTAAAACCGATCTTGCCGAGGTCATGCTTGCATGCGCCGGGGGCACGCTTGACAGGATCAGCCTAGAAATAGACCCGCGTTCCGCCTTGGGCGTGGTGCTTGCAGCGCGCGGATATCCTGGCTCATATCCCAAGGGCATGCCTATAACCGGTTTTGACGAAGCCGAAAAAGAAGACGGAGTCGCGGTATTTCAGGCTGGAACAAAGAAAATTGGCGGCAGCATCGTTTCCAGCGGCGGACGCGTGCTCTGCGTCACCGCCTTGGGCCAGGATCTTGGCGAAGCCCAGTCCCGCGCCTACCAGGCCGTAACCTGCATCACCATGGAAAACTGCCAGTTCCGTTCAGACATAGGTCTGAAAGGGCTGCGCCGCCTCGGGCTTGCATAACTTTGCCTCGGGCTTCCGGCGCAAGGATGCCCGCTGTAACCTTCAGGAATAACATATGACGCAAGTTGCCATTTTCATTGGATCGGCCTCGGATACTCCTGTTGTAGACGGCTGCGCCGACGTTCTGAAAAAACTGGGCATTTCCTTTCGGTACACCATCACTTCTGCACATCGCACGCCCGAGCGCACGGCAGAGCTCATCGATCAGCTGGAAAGCGACGGCTGCCAGGTTTACATCTGCGCCGCGGGCATGGCCGCTCACCTTGCAGGCGCAGTCTCAGCTCGCACAATAAAGCCCGTGATAGGCATTCCCGTGGCGGGTTCAGGCCTGGGAGGCCTGGATGCTCTTTATGCGACCGTGCAGATGCCCAGCGGCTTCCCTGTGGCCACCGTGGCCCTCAACGGCGCCAAGAATGCAGCCTGGCTTGCCGCCCAGATTCTCGCCCTGCATGATGACCGCATCGCCAGCCTTATCCAAAAAGAAAGGGAAGGCTATAAACGTTCCGTAGAAAAAGCCGCTGCCGAGCTGGAATCGAAATTCAACGGATAACATTGTAAAAAAAGAACGCAGAAAAATGGATGCATCGATCAAGAAACTGGCCAGGGAACGCATGCAGGGGCGTTGCCGCGTCTGCCCGCAGTGTGACGGACGGGCATGCTCAGGAGAAGTCCCCGGCATGGGAGGCCTTGGCACGGGTTCGTCATTTCGCGCCAATATCGAGGCCCTGGCAAAGGTGCGCCTTGCCATGCGCTGCCTGCACGACGCCGCGCAGCCCGACACCGCTGCAGAAATACTCGGCATGAAGCTGGCGCTTCCTGTCATGGCCGCGCCCATCGGCGGCGTGGCCTTCAATATGGGCGCGGCCCCGCAAAATCCTGTCGATGAAGCCGCGTACGCAGACGCCGTCATCAGCGGATCAAGGCAGGCCGGAGTCATAGGCTGCGGTGGCGACGGCGTGGGATCGCTCATTCCTGAGTGCTCCTTTGCCGCCATTCGCCGCGCAGGCGGATGGGGCATTCCCTTCATTAAACCATGGGAAGGCGATTTTCTTTGGCAGCGGCTTGAGGCCGCAGCTGCTTCAGGGTGCAAGGTCATCGGCATGGACGTTGATGCCGCCGGACTGGTAACACTGCGCCTTCAGGGTCGCCCCGTGTCTCCGAAGACGCCTGCCGAACTTGTCGAAATCGCCCGCTTTGTGCATGAAAAAGGCGCTTCTTTCATAATAAAAGGCATCATGACCGTTGCTGACGCATGCCTCGCCGCAGACGCGGGCGCAGACGCCATCGTGGTTTCAAATCACGGCGGCAGAGTTCTCGACGGCACGCCGGGCACGGCAGAAGTACTGCCTGCCATCGCCGAAGCCGCCGGCAAACGCCTATCCGTGCTTGCCGACGGTGGGGTGCGCTCTGGCACAGACGTGCTGAAAATGCTGGCGCTTGGCGCAAAAGCCGTGCTCATAGGCCGCCCGGTCTCTGTTGCGGCCATCGGCGGAGGAAAAGACGGCGTAGCCGCATATATCGAAGACATACGCGCCAATCTTTCTTCTGCCATGGCTCTGACAGGCTGCAAAAACATCACGTCGGTCAGCCGCAGCATCCTTGCTTAGCGACATGGTCGTCTTTCTTCTTTACCTTTTGTGCGGTGCGATAGCCGGCTTTCTTTCAGGCCTTATAGGCATAGGGGGAGGCCTGGTCGTCGTGCCGTTGCTCAACATGATCTTTCGCCTCCAGGGCAACATCCCCAGCGAACTGATCATGCATATGGCGGTGGCCACTTCGCTCTCGAGCATACTGTTCACCGCTATCTCAAGCACGCGGGCTCACGCGCGCCGCAAGTCCGTCCTGTGGAGCTATGTCGCCGGTCTTGCTCCTGCAATCGTCCTTGGCACCGCATGCGCCGCATGGTTCGCCTCGCGCATGTCAACGCATGGTCTGCGCGGCTTTTTCGTGGCGTTTTTGTTCTGCATCGCCACGCAGATGCTTTTTGACTTCTACCCCAGCCCACGCAGTTCCATGCCCGGCCGGGGCATGCTTGCCGCAGCCGGGTTCACCATTGGAGGAGTATCCAGCCTTGTCGGGCTTGGAGGCGGCAGCATGTCTGTGCCGTTTTTGCGCTGGTGCGGCGTTGAAATGCGCCAGGCGGTGGGCACCTCCGCCGCCATCAGCTGGCCCATCGCCGTTTCGGGCACGCTGGGCTTTCTTGTCGTTGGCTGGGGTGCTCCCAACCTGCCGCCATGGTCGCTGGGCTATGTGAACCTGCCCGCAACGCCGGGCATCGCCTGCACGAGCGTGCTTTTCGCTCCTTTTGGCGCAAAAGTGGCACATGCCATGCCTGTTTCGGCCCTGCGGCGTTTTTTTGCCATGTTTCTTTATGTGACGGCATGCGAAATGCTCTGGAACATGCTTCAGGCCGGCGTATGATACTGGGAATCGGCATTGATCTTGCGGAACTGCCGCGCATCAGCAAAGCCCTTGAGCGCTGGGGAGAGCGCTTTCTTAATCGCCTGCTCACTGAACGGGAAATGGCAGCCCTGCCCCATGGCAAAGAAAGAAAAAACGCGTGGGTCGCAGGAAGATTTGCAGCTAAAGAGGCAGCCGTTAAAGCCCTTGGCACCGGTTTTGCGCAAGGCATAGGGCCGCGAAACATAGAGATCATAACCATGCCAGGCGGCGCACCCGGGATGATCTTGCACGGTGCGGCCCAGGAGAAGGCGCAAAACATGGGCGTGACCCGCATTCACGTTTCTCTAACCCATGAGCGGACAATGGCCGCGGCCGTCGTAATTTTTGAAAGCTGACAGGAGGCGAGCATGTTCGTTCCCGTTCCTACCCCGGCAGAAATGTCCCGATGGGATGCTGCATCCATTGCCCTTGGCATTCCTGAAGATGTGCTTATGGAAAATGCCGCCCGAGCGTCCATGGACTGCCTCAGGCGGCACGCCCCCCCCTGCGCCGGAAATATGAGCGGACTGCGGGTTCTTTTGCTTGCCGGCAGCGGCAACAACGGCGGCGACGCCTTCTGCATGGCCAGGCACTTGCTGCAGGCGGGAGCGCTGCCCACAGTCGCA
>JAGAZG010000113.1 GCA_017940105.1 Mailhella sp.
GGTGGACGTTTACGGCAACGTCACCTCCACGCCGATGAAGTTCGAGAAACCCGTCGAAAACCTGGGCGAGGCCGATGCGAGAAAACTCGTCGATGAATCCGCCAGGAACCTCGGCGTCAATCTGACCGGCGCCCAGAAGCGCGAGGCGGTGCAGCTTCTCCGGACGCACGGCACGAACATGTACGCGAAGAACGCGCAGCTTTTCGCGGGATTCCTCGTCCAGATCACCGCCAGGAACTACAGCGCGCAGGCCAAGACGGCGATGGCGTCCGAAACCGCCGCGAGCATCCGCGAATGGCGCGATTTCGGCTTCGGCGACACGGGGATCGCCGCCTTCGCCAACGCCGCCAAAGACTACGCCAACTCCGTCATTCGCGACTACATGCAGCCGGGCAATGACAACAAGTTCACGGACAACGTTTTCGACACCATGTCTACCGATGCGAACCGTGCGACCTATATTCTGGGCGGCACGACCTATGCCCTCAAGCCCGCAGCCGAACTCATCCCCGCGTTCAAGGCCCTCGTCCCCGACCCGAAAAAGCAGAAGGCGATCTCGGCCTGGACCAACCAGCTCTGCATGAACACGATCCTCACACCCGCCAGCCACCTTCCGTTCCCAACCGGCGTGGCGGCCAGCGGGCTCCCTGGTTTCGGCGCGCTCGTCAACCGCAGCCTGCTGAGCGGCACCTTCCAGGTCCATGTCCTCGATACGACCGGCCACGGCCTCGTCCACGACCTGAAGATCTCGCCTGACGGCCGGACCGCCACGATCACGCAGACCCTGTCGGCCGACCTGGACGCCCCAGGCTCGAACATGAACCAGAAGGTCAGCTTCGGCCAGGTCACGTTCTCGCAGCGCCTCGTCATCGACCTCGAACCCGAAATCCCGGCCGTCGTTGACTACAAGCTCTCGCAGACCATCGGATAGGAAAGAAACCGCCATGGCCTTCAATGAACGCATCGCAAGCTTTGCCGTGCGCCACGGGATCGCGGACCTTTCCGCCGGGTGGTCCGCCGTCGCAAATATCCGCTTCGGGCGGCACATCGACTGACAGCAAAGGAACCGAGACAATGACATTCGAAGAACTCATCGCGGCGTTCGCCGCAACGTATGGAATCGAGGGACTTGAAGCCGGAAACGGCGCCGCCACGCTGGACGTCGACGGCATGGAGGTGAGCATCCTTTACGACGGTCCCGCGAATACCGTGACGCTCTGCGGCGAAATCGGCGAGCCGTCGGCGACAGCAGAGGGCCGTTTCGGCGAGGTCATGCTGCAGGCGAACTTTCTCTTCAGGGGCACGGAGGGCGCGACGCTCGCCCAGGATCCCGAAACCAGAGCCTTCGCCATCGTGCGCGCCCTTGAGCTTTCCGGGCTGGATTTGGACGCCTTTTCGGAGGCGGTGGAGCGCTTCGTCAACCAGCTGGAGCGCTGGAAGCGTCTCCTAGCTGATTTCCGCCCCATCATGCTTCAGGGAGCGCAGCAGGCGGAGACGGAGGACTCCGGGATACCCATGCAGCTCGACCAGCGCTTCCTCAAGGTGTAAGACTGCCAGGGCGAAAGCGACCGTTGCGCTCCTAGTGCGCTTTATGGGCGCAACTCAAAATTATTTTGCCATGACAGCAAGCTCATGCTCGAAAGACACTGCAGGCGCATTCCTATTACGAGACATTGCATTTCGTTCCCGGCGGCGAGGACGACGGCCGGAAAAAGAATGAGCGCAAGGAAGAAGGCAGTACCATCAGCATACGAATGCAGACGTGATGCTATGTTCCGATCTCCACAGCTGGAAAAATTCGACGATATGTAAAGGGCATTATGTTGATTAGCCGTTTAGTTGCAGATTAGCCCGGCCTTGCCGGAGAGTATACTGCCATAACATCAAGTGAAAAGGAGCGCGTCCATGATCCGGAAGATCATCCGTATCGACGAAGAAAAGTGCAATGGCTGCGGCCTGTGCGCTGCGGCCTGCCACGAAGGCGCCATCGATATCGTTGGCGGCAAGGCAAAGCTGATGCGAGAGCATTTTTGCGATGGCTTTGGCGACTGCCTGCCAAACTGCCCAACCGGAGCCATCACCTTTGAGGAGCGTGATGCACCCGCATACGATGAAAATGCCGTGCAGGAAGCAAAGCAGAAGAAAAGGGGCATAAAGCCTCTGCCTTACGGAGGCGTATGCCCCGGTTCAAGCATGGCGCAGTTCGACCGCGGCACTGAGGCCGTCCCTGCCGGCGTTGCCAGCCAGGTCTCCCGGCTCGCCCAGTGGCCCTGCCAGCTCAAGCTGCTGCCAACGCAGGCTCCGTTTTTCAACGGCGCAAAGCTGCTCATCGCGGCGGACTGCACGGCCTACGCCTACGCTGGCATGCACGAGGATTTTATGAAGGGCAGGGTGACCGTGATAGGCTGCCCCAAGCTGGACGCTATCGATTATACAGGAAAGCTCACGGAAATCATTGCGGGTAACGATATCAGGAATGTGACCATCGTGCGCATGGATGTGCCCTGTTGCGGCGGCCTGCAGCGGGCGGCGGAAACGGCGCTGAGAAATAGTGGAAAATTCCTTCCCTGGCAGGTAGTCACGATCTCACGTGACGGCAGGATACTTGATTGACCCATTAAAACAACTTCAGGCATTCTCAGCATCTGAAAGAAGGGAGATAGGCTTATGGAATACAGAAAATTTGGCGATACCTATGTGCTTAGGCTGGACAGGGGCGAAGAGATTGTTTCTTCCCTTGTCGAACTGAGCAGTAAAGAAAATGTGTGCCTTGCTGCGGTTGAGGGTCTGGGGGCTGCGGATCATGTTGTCGTTGGCCTTTACGACGTTGGCAGCCGCGTCTACCACAAGACGGAACTGACGGGTCCGATGGAGATCACTTCTCTGACGGGCAGCATAACAAGAAAAGACGGCAAACCGTATCTTCACCTTCACATCAACGTCTGCAACCAGCAGATGCAGGTTTTTGGAGGGCATTTGAATGAATGCCGCATTTCAGCAACGGCCGAAATCTTCATACGCGAAGTGCCTGGTGAAGTCGGGAGGCGGCTGGATGAAGAGGTGACGGGTCTGAATCTGTTCCGCTTTCTGGAAAAGTAGTTCTGCTTTTCATGGAACATTTTTCTGCACGTCATTTCTGCAGATGTCATATGCATGCCGCTTTTGACCGTCTGACAGGCGATCAAAAGCGGTACGGTTTAAGGAGGGTAGAAAGGCGGATTATGGCGTCATTTTAATCCGTTGCGACCATGACGGAAGATGCTTTGATAACGGCCAGTGCTTTAGCTCCTGGCTGAAGATTAAGGTCTTCAACAGACTTGTTGGTAATGGAAGCAGAAATGATGCTTCCACCCATGATCTTGATTTTCACAATGGCGTTGACAGCCCCTTTTTCAACGCTGACAACGTCGCCTGAAAACTGGTTGCGTGCGCTCAGGGGAAGGCGGTCGCCGAGGCCGACCATGACTTCAGAGGCTTTGATGACGGCGCTTGCGCTTTTTCCAGGTTCGAGCCCCAGTTCCTTGATGGAGGCCATGGTGATCACTGAGCTGATCAGGGCGCCGTTCACGTCAATGGTCACGATGCCGTTGACGGCTCCGGCTGTTACGCTGGCTACAGTGCCGGCAAAGATGTTTCTTGCGCTGAGTTTCATGCAAGTATTCCTTCTTAATAGTGATTGGGCAATGCTGAAGAGATCTCGTCAGGCGCAGAGCTGTTAAAAAACGCCTTTACTTTTTGTGCTTGGCGTTCCACTGGTCAGAATTCGGGAAAAACAGCGGCTGACCGTATTTATCCTTGCCAAAGTCGCGTATGATAGTCTGGGCTTCGTCTCCTACGACCCAGTCTGCAAACTTAAGAGCTTCTTCCTTATGAATGGCAGGAAATTTTTCGGGGTTGATGCGAATGACCGCTATAAGATTGAGCATAAGCGGATCAGCTTCCATCAGGGGAACGAGTGAAATCGTGTCCTTGAGCGTCAGCCACGTTGCCCTGTCCATCAGGGTGTAGGCCTGCTTTTCTTCTGCATACAGCGTGGTAGCCTTGTTGCCTTTGGAGCCTCCTTCCCATACTTCATACCAGCTGCCCGAAGGCTGTATTCCTGCAGCTGCCCAGATGTCCATTTCTTTGACATGCGTGCCAGATTTGTCCCCGCGGGAAACAAAATGCACTTTGGCAGCCGCCAGCTTTGCCATGGCTTCGGTGACGCTTTTCATGCCTTTTATGCCTGCAGGGTCAGCCTTAGGGCCAAGAATGACAAAATCGTTGTACATCACGTCACGGCGGTCAATGCCAAAGCCAGCAGCGCAGAATGCGTCTTCAAGCTTGCGGGCATGCACCATGACAAGGTCAAAATTTCCGCTTTCTGCTTTTTTCAGGGTTGCGCCCGTACCTGCTTTTTCGATGGTTATGGCAATGCCTGTTTTTTGAGAAAACGTGTCTGCCAGCAGGGGAAGCATACCCGCATCGACAGGACCGATCGTGCTCGATATGCGTAATGTTTCTGCGGCCTGGGCAGAAAGCGCGCATAAGGCGAGACCCATGACGGTAAGAATGCTGTTGCGCAAAAAGTTCATGCCAACCTCCAATAATGATATTTATGTCTGAGGCCATAAGGCAAAACAATATGCCTTATTTTTCATATATGCCGTAATAAAACTTTTGCATTATGATTAATTAAACATATAGACGAAGATTTGCCGTTTCGTCATGATGCAGGAGGCATTCATTCATTGTTATCAAGCGTTGCTGTACGCGCCTGATATGCATGCAAACCATAATAAGACGAAGCCGCATGTACTTTCCTGTCGCAGATATTGAGTGCACACCGCTGCTGCCTTTTGGTGTGGCGGCGCTGATCTCATTTTTTACGTCCATGGGCGGAATATCGGGCGCTTTTTTGCTGCTGCCGTTTCAGATGAGCGTGCTGGGCTATGTGAACCCCGGTGTCAGCGCCACCAACCAGCTTTTTAATATCATGGCCTGTCCGGCAGGAATCTGGCGGTATTGGAGGGAAGGCCGACTGCTCTGGCCCGTTGCCCTGACCATAGCTGCCGGCACGCTTCCAGGCGTTTTCCTTGGGGCAGTCATACGCATCATGTTCCTGCCCGACCCCGGACAGTTTAAAGTGTTTGCAGGCGTTGTGCTGCTGTTCATAGGTGGGCGCGTGGCATGCTCTATGCGGGGGGGGGCACATTCTTCGCTGAACCTGAGCCGCAAGGGAACAGTGAAGGTCACAAGCTATGGGATCAGCGGCATGTCATTCACGTTTCAGGGTGGCCAGTATGACCTGTCGACAAAGGCTCTTTTGCTATTGAGCATGGCGGTCGGTTTGGTCGGCGGCATCTACGGCATTGGCGGAGGCGCAATCATGGCCCCGTTCCTCATTTCTTTCTTTGGCATCCCGGTCTACGTAACCGCAGGGGCTACGCTTATGGCCACGGCTCTTACTTCGCTTGCCGGAGTCTTGTTTTTCAGCCTGCTTTCCCCGCTGTATCCGAACCTGTCGGTGGCGCCGGACTGGAGGCTCGGCCTGCTGATTGGCTGCGGAGGCATGCTTGGCATGTATTTCGGGGCGCGCTGCCAGAAGTTTGTTCCTGACCGCATCATTAAGCTGGTGCTTGCTGTGGTGTTGCTTTGCGTGGCGTTTTGCTACATGGCATGGTAAGGCTTGTGCCAGACCTTTAGCGCGGCGATGGCCGTGTCGATAATATTAATATCAAAAGCCTCACAGCGTAAAAATACGCTGTGAGGCTTTATTTTTTTTACCGGTTTTTGGCGTTTATGCCACGGTAATCAGTTTTTTCTCGGGAGCCTTGGGGGCCGGTTCCTTAGGCATGGAGAGCCGCAGTATGCCGTCTTCAAATTTAGCTGTGACATCCTTTGGTTCAAGTGCTTCGCCTACATAGAAGGATCGGCTGCAAGAGCCGGAACAGCGTTCTCTGCGCAGGTACTGTCCCTTTTCGTTCTTTTCGTCTTTCTCTTCATTCTTTGCTGCCGTGATGGTCAGGTATCCGCCATCCAGCTCAATTTTAACATCTTCCTTTCTGAAGCCTGGGAGGTCAACGTCCAGTTCGTAGGTCTTGTCCAGTTCGCGGACATCCGTCTTCATGAGGTTCTGGGCCTTATTCCCAAAGAATACGTCATTCATGGCCGTAAACGGATGGGAACCAAAAAATGTGTCAAATAAACTTTCACCAAAAACGCTGGGCAACATAGTAAAAACTCCTTACTTGAATTTAGTGCAATCCAAGCTGGAACGCGCTTCTGCGCTTTCCTCGTTATCTTCATTATAGTGAAAAAGCTGTAGTGGAGATAATTACTTTGCACCATTTCTGAATAACTTCGATTTTGTATTGAATCTATGTCATTCAGGCATGCACTTATAGTAAGATCGCTTTTGAATATGTCAATGACTTTGATGCATTTTTTTTTATGTTTCACTCAGCACAGGCTCAGCTGGCTTGCCGTGGTTTTAATATGCCTTGCAAGCCTGACGGAATGGAAGCATGCCTGGGGGATAAGAGGGGATGGTGCCAGCTCAAGGCTGTGACCAAAGAGCGTGCGCCTGGCCGCAGAAGAAAGAAAGACGGCCTCTGCTGCCCGGGTAATGCCCACATACATGAGCCTGGATTCTTCTTCCGGATAAGGAGTTGAATCGGAATCCGGAGCCAGAAGGGCGTCCACACCCCGGAATGGAAGAATGCCGTCTTCGCAGGCAGGTATGAACACCGCCTTAAATTCCAGGCCCTTGGAGGCGTGCATGGTCATGATTTGAACGTACTCTGCCTTGCTGCGCACGGTGTCCAGCTCGCGCCTGAAGGCCACATGCTCAGTCAGGCCTGTCCATCCGTCATGCTCCTTCCACGCCTGGCAGAGCTGGCGGAAAGGAGTTGAGCTTTCAAAAAGAGGATCAAATATCCCGGATGTACGTTTCAGCACAGCTTCAGGCCCCTGGTCCCACACTTCGGGAGAGATGGATGCCCATGGTTCTTCAAGCCGTGAACTGGGTTCTTCATGCGCCATGGCTGCCAGCAGGGGAAATCTGGCAGCATCGTGCATGGCTGCTTCTTTTTGCGCATGGGCCTGCATGTGCAGGAACTGGGAGGCAGCCTGCATCAGCAGGCTGGCGCGTTCATCGTCCCAAAAGGCTTCGTTTTCCGGCACGGCGCATGGAATGCCCCGGCGTTCCAGCGCAGATTTGATCGGCTGCATAAGCGCTTTGAGGCGGCACAGTACGGCAATGTCGCCAGGACTGCATGAGCCGGGCTCCAAATGGCATCCGGCAATATCTGTCTGCTGGTCTGCCTGCTGATGCGAGGTGCCGCCGATGAGCTGAACGATTCGATCCGCAATCCATGCGGCCTCACGTTCCGCAGTGGGTGCGTTCAGCCATTGCAGCGTAGAATCTGCTCCGGTGACGGAATGCAGCTCTCCGCTTGCGCAGCGTCCGCGCAGCGTTTTATAACCTGCAGATAGTATGCCTGCAGACGAACGGTGGCTTTCGTTAAGCGTAAGTACTGTGAGCCCGGGCCATCGCGAGCGCAGCGCTTCTTCAATGCCGGCATCAGCACCGCGAAAACTGTAAATGGACTGGTCAGGATCGCCAATGCCAAAAAATCCGGAGCCGTCGGCTGGAACAAGCTCCTGAACAAGAGCCCTTTGCAGGGGAGAAAGATCCTGCACTTCATCGACCAGCAGGTGTTTCCAGGGCTTGGGCGCTCCGTAATTGCGCCCGCGGAGTTCTGCCAGCCAGGCCTCAGGCAGGTCTGTGTAATCGGCCAGCCCGCGCTTTTTTTTCCAGTTTTGATAGCGGATGAATATTTCCTGCAGATCGGCAGGAATATTGAGCTGTTCCCTGGCCATTGCCAGGGTTGAGAATAATTTCGAGGCTTCGGATTTCGTCAATTGAGCATTGGCTTCCGAGAATGCCCTGCGAGCGCCTTCTTCAGAAAGAATTACGGGTTGTTCTCCCTGCCAGTGCTCCAGTGCCAGTGCGTGCAGCGTGTCCGTCCTTGGCAGGGGGGCTCCGTGCAGTTCGGCAGAAAGGCGTTCGCGCAGTTCTTCTGCTGCTCTTCGCGTAAAGGTGACGGCTGCCATGCCTGCGGCTTCTTCACCGTTTTTCAGGAGCCTGATGATGCGTCCTATAAGCGTCCTTGTTTTTCCGGTTCCCGGTCCGGCAAGAACAAGAAGCGGGCCTCCCTTGAAGGCAAGTGCCTTTTCCTGCGCGGCATTGAAAGCAAAGCTGCCCTGGTCAGGCCTGGATGCTGTGCGTTTTACCGGGGTATTTTTTTCTTCCAGGGGCTTGCGCCTGGAAGCTGGAATTTTTTCCATGAGTCCGGGCTTGCTTTCTTCTTCAGAAAAAAGCCGTATTGTACCGTATTGTCCGTCAAAGCCTCCGTGGCGTATGACCTGGCCGGAGCGCATGCGCCGTATGGCTTCGCCCAGCTCTGGCCAATGCCCGGAGAGATCTTTTTCGGGGGTTTCCTGAAGAATGGTCATTTCAGAGCCAAAGCGTTCCAAAAGCTCCGGATAGCGCTGCTGCACCTTTTGCGTTTTCGATCCGCAATGGAGAATTTCTCCAAGAATTTCCGGCAGGGGGACAAGAGAGGTAAAGCCCTTCCCCGGGGAGGGAGGCTCTGTACGGTCAGCCAGTGCAAGCACTCTGTGAAGAACGCCGATGGTAAGGGGTTTGCCGCAGACCGGGCAGATATTGTTCAGCTTCATGCATTCTGCAGGTTCAAGCACTACGCCGCAGGACCTGTGCCCGTCCAGGTGGTATTTGCCTTCTTCAGGAAAGAATTCGAGCGTTCCTGCATAGCTGGTGGCGCCTTCTTTGCCATGCAGCGAATCGAAAATTCCATGATACGTTGCCGGACCATCAAAAACTGTGGCTTCGCGGGCCAGGTTTTCCCCTGAATGGGCGTCTGAACTGGAAACGAGGCGCAAATGGTCAAGGCTGCTCCAGCACCGGTTCATGTCCGGATCGGAAGAAAGACCTGTTTCGGCGGCAAAAATATGCGGAGACAGGTCTTCAAAGCATTCTTCCAGACTGTCGAATCCTGACTTTGATCCGAAAAGAGAAAACCAGGGAGTCCATATATGCGCTGGGATCATGTATGCCCCTGGAACTTCCAGAACCATTTCAAGCAGGTCCTTGACATCAAGACCAAGGATGGGGCGCCCGTCAGATTTTAGATTGCCGATGGCCTCAAGCCGTGCGCAAAAGGCGTCGGCAGAGGAAAGGTCTGGCATATAAACAAGACTGTGCACCTTGCGGACTGCCCCGTTCTTCCTGTAAATGGAACTGATTTCAGCTTCCAGCATAAACAGGGGCTCTTTTGGCTGCATGCCTGCAAGAGCCGGTATTTCACGGGCGATATCGCCCGAAGAAAGAGGCGTCTTCAGGCGGTACAGGCCGGAATCTTCATCCAGTACAAGGGCATTGCGGATTTCATCACGCCATGCAGGATGGGTGAAATCACCTGTAGCCAGAACGTCAATGCCTTTTGCTCCTGCCCATGCGGCAAGGTGAGGAATGGTGAGGCGGGAGCTGGTTGCCCTGGAAAAACGGGAATGGATATGCAGATCGGCTCGGAACATGGTCGTCTCGCTGAATGAGTTTGAATGGGCTTTTATTTGCCCTGATGTGTGTATAGCGGCAAGGGGCGTTCAACGCAATGTGCAGGAGGCGTATAATGGCATTGCAGAAATCGGAGGCAGGAAAACAGTTTTTTTCTTGTGGACTGGAACAGCCTGCAGGGAGCTTTCGGTTCAGCGAAGATGCGCTTGTGCTCGCTAACGCTGCAGCAGCATTGCCGCTCCCGGAAGATTCGGCAGTCTGTGATTTGGGCACAGGGTGCGGCGTTGCTGCATTTGCCGTACTGATGCAGCATCCCGGATGGGTAGCCGCAGGGCTGGAAAAGGAACCTGAACTTGCCGCTGCTGCCGAGCGCAATGCCGTCCGGCTTGATCTTGCCAGCCGTTTCTGTTCGGTCAGGGGAGACGCGGCTGAAGAGAGTGCCCTGCGTCTTTTGCGGAGCAGTCTTGAAAGCCTGCGCGGGGAGCAGGGGAAGTCCGGTGGACCGCTTTTTGATGCTGTGATGTGCAACCCACCATGGAAGATGGCGAATCGCGGCAGGGTTTCTCCGGGATATTTGCGGCGCAGCGCTTTGTTTGGGACTGACGATACGTACAGAATCTTTTTTTCTGCCGCTGATCGCCTGCTGAAAAACCGTGCGGTGCTTATTGCAGTGGCCGGTGCTGAACGCACGGCAGACATGCTGGCCGCGCTGCCTGACAGACTGAATCCGGAATTGCTGACTTTTTGCCTTACCCGTGGCGGCACCGATGCGGAATGGGTCATTCTTCTCGCCCGTAAAAATGGCAGGGCTCAGCTGAAAGTAAGCATGCAAATGCAGCAGGATTCAGCGTTCAGACCAGAATAACCGCTTGCTTTTTACAGAGAGGCGGCAGAGGGGCATGCCGTTCCAGCACAGGAGAACGGCGCGATCCCGAATACCAAGATCGTCTGATGCTGGCAGGCTTTGCCCCTGCAGCAATCCTTCTATCATGCGCAGCCCCTGAGGACCTTCAAGATGCAGGTGCGGCCCTGGCCCTTCTGCCCGTACGCGCGGAGAAATGCGGAGTTCCCCGTTTTTTCCGGCCTTGCCCATATACAAGCCCTGCCAGTGCAGGGAAGCGGGCCGTCTGGCCAGTGCCTGCAGCGGCAGGGCGTGCAGGCTGCCATTGAAAATTCCGATCTCCGCAGCAATATGCCGGGCATCAATGCCCTGGGCCCTTAGCTGCGCCGCATCCAGAATTTCAGCCTGCACGGGGGAATCCGTATAAGTGGGCATTTCCGGCTGGATGCCAGGCTTGCGCATGCGGGCTACAAAAAATCCCTGGGATTCCCCTTGTACGGTATCCAGCCGCCATACGCCGTCGCACCCTTCCGGATCGCGCAGGGTAAAACCAGCCGGAGAATCGAGGGGTTCCAGGTGCATGCCCAGATCTTCACAGGCAAACAGCACCTGCCGTTCATTTTCTTCAACGTTTGTCGTGCATGTGGAGTAGACCAGCACCCCGCCTGGCTGAAGCAGCCTGCAAGCTTCCCTGAGAAGGGATCGCTGCAGACGTATGAGCGGGGCGGTCTTGCCGTCTTTCCATATGACGGCAGCCTGAGGATGCTTTTCCACGGTTCCCCATCCGGAGCATGGAGGATCAAGCTGTATGAATTTCCATCCGGCATCGGGCAGGGGGATATGCTCGCCGTTTTGGCAGCATGTAACCGTCTGGACAAGCCCCATTGCATGCAGGTTGCGGCGCAGATTCACCAGGCGCGACGGTGAAGGCTCATTGCCCAGAACCAGCCCTTTCTCGCCTGTCATCCATGCCAGCTGGCTTGTCTTGCTGCCGGGGCTCGCGCACATGTCCAGAACGGCAGCGCCCCGGGGAGGATCAAGCGCCAGGGGGGGGAGCATGGAGGAACGGTCCTGTATATATATGAGCCCGAAAAATGCGGCCAGGCTCCTGCCCAGAGGCATAGGTTCGCTCATGAGCCTGCGCGCGGGATCGAAAAACGGATCAGGCTCGAATGCAAATCCCTGCATTCTGAGCATGTCTTCCGCGATGGGAATATCTCTGGGGGAACATGTAAAGCGGAACGATCTTCGGGTGTTGCCTGACGCCATGATAGAGCCCTGCCATGCTAAAAAGTGGGGCGTGAGAATATTGCCGTTTTGAACGATAAAGTATAAGCTAACGGATAAATCCTTTAAGGAGAATTGCATGTCAAGACGTTTCATGCCTTTTTTGTGGGCATTCGCTATGCTTTTTCTTTGTTCCCAGGTGCCGGCCTTGGCGGCAAGCTATCTTGTCGCACCGTTTAAAGTTGTCGGCGGGCAGGGGCAATCCTACCTGGCCCAGGCCATACCTTCCATGCTGGTGTCCCGCCTGTATCAGCAGGGCAGCTTTGAGCCCGTCGCACGTCAGGATGCCGCATTGAAAGAAAACGCGCCCGCCGCTCGTGAATCTGCTTTGTCCCTTGCCAAAAAGTATTCAGCAGATTACGTGGTGTGGGGAAGCGTGACCGTCATGGGCGACCAGGCCAGCATAGATGTCAGTGCGCTTTCTTCCAAAGGCAAGCTTTGGAAAAGAGCGGAAAACGGTTCTGTAAATACCCTGATAGGCAGCGTTCAGAGCCTTGCCGACGGCATCAATGCCGAAGTGTTCGGCCGCACGGATGTTGCCTCGCGGCCTGCGCCGCGCGCGTCTTCTCCTTCTTCCGGCGCCTTTGTCGTTAATGATACGCAGGCTGGACGGCAGAGCGAAACCTATCTGAATCCTGCCCTGCGTTACCAGGGGCGCGAGTCTGCCGCCGCGCAGATTCGCAGCCAGATGCTTAATTACGAATGCCTTGGGATGGAAGTCGCCGATATCGACGGCGATGGCAGGAACGAAGTGCTGCTCCTCGGCAAGAATTATCTGTATGCGTACAAGTGGCAGGACGGCAATAAGCTCGCGCAAATCGGCAGCTACAGGCTCCCCTCTGCCGTTACGCCGGTAAACGTGCGGGTATTCCGTTCGGCGCGCATGCCCTATATAGCGGTTTCTGGCTTTGACGAATCTGCGCATGATGCGCGTTCTCAGATTTTGCAGTTTTCCAGCGGCAAGTTTTCCGTCGTTGTTCCTTTCGTACGCCGTTTTCTTAATGTAGCCAATTTGCCGCCCATGTACGCTCCGGTTCTGATAGGTCAGGATGCAGACCGCAACAAGGCCGTGAGCGGAGCCGTATATGAAGTTTACATGGAAGGCGGCAAACTTGTCCGCGGTGGAGATCTCAAGGGGCTCCCAAAGCAGGCAAACGTGTTTAATTTTGCCTGGATTCCTGCAGACAAAGGAAAGAAGGGAGATTATCTCGCGCTCATTACGGAAAATGACAGTTTAGTGACCTTTGATTCCCGTGGCCAGCGTCTTGCCGCCACCCAGGATTCATACAGCGGCAGTTCGGTCTATATTTTGGGAGACCGAGGGCTAGGCAATATATCGTCGCCGGACAGTCATGACAACGTGCTGTACTATGTGCCCATGCGCATGCCGGTGGTGGATCTTGACCGTGATGGAAAGTACGAACTCGTCGTGAACAAACCTGTTACAGCGACGGGCAAGCTGTTTACCAATTTCCGCACCTATCCCCAGGGCGAAATCCACGCCATGGCCTGGAATGGCCTGGGCATGGATCTGCTGTGGAAAACCAGGCGCATAAAGGGCACGGTATGCGATGTGGCGGTGACGGATATAGACAATAACGGCAAGGTAGACCTTGTCGTGGCTGTAAACAGCTACGCAGGAGTAGGCGCAGGCATGAAGACGCGCTGCGCTGTCATCATGTATCCTCTCGACACGACCATGACCAGCGCAAAACCAAATTATTCCGAGTAGGACGCATAGGCGGAGGTGCTTGTATGACGTCTGAAAAAGAAGGGATGGCAACGCTCCCAAAAGTGACGTTTTCCACTTTTGTCATGTCGATGGCGTCATCAGCTCTTGTGCATCTTGGGGAAGTACCAAACCCCGAAACTGGCGCTACGGAGCATAATGACGAACTTGCGCGTCATACCATTGACGTGCTCAGCATGCTGGACGAAAAAATACGCGGCGGACTTACTGAGCAGGAAAGCCGCCTTTTGCGCGACATACTGTATGAACTGCGCATGAAGTTTGTTGCCCATTCTTAATGGTGCTCTGCCAATATTGGAGGTGGAGATCGTATGCTGAAGGCAGGACTCGTTGGCGTAACCGGCTATACGGGGATGGAACTGGCCAGAATTCTGGCTTCTCACCCCTCAATGAGGCTGACGGCAGCAACCTCCCGCCAGGATGCGGGCAGGCGCCTTGACGCTATCTACCCGTTTTTGCAGGGACTGCCGGGCTCTGACGTCGTTCTGTCTGAACCAGATCCTGACGATCTTGCCAGGCGGTGCGATGTGGTGTTTCTGGCTGTTCCGCACGGCGTTGCCATGGAAATTGGGGCCTCGCTGTTTGACGCTGGCGTAAAGGTCATTGACCTTTCGGCAGATTTCCGCCTGCGCAGTGCAGACGTGTACGAACAATGGTATAAGCCGCATACAAGGCAGTCTCATCTTGCTTATGCTGTATACGGCCTGCCGGAACTGTACAGTGAAGAGATACGCAAGGCCAGGCTTGTCGCCAACCCGGGATGCTATCCTACTGCGTCGATCCTTGGTCTTTATGCGGCATTGAAAAACGGCATTTGCGATCCCTGCGACATCATCATTGATGCAAAATCAGGAACTACGGGCGCAGGGCGCAAGGCTGCTGTAAGCTCTTTGTTCTGTGAGGTCGCAGATTCATTCCGTCCTTACAATATCGGCGGAAAACACCGTCATACTCCTGAGATAGAGCAGGAGTTGTCCCTTGCGGCAGGATGTCCTGTCACGGTGTCGTTTAATCCTCATCTCTTGCCCATAGGCAGGGGCATACTGGCAACCATTTATGCACGCCTTTCCACGCCACTTTCTCAGGCTGATGTCCAAGCCTTGTACGAAGATCATTGGAAGGATTTTTCCTGGGTGAGGGTAATGCCTGCAGGCAGGCTGCCAGAAACGCGGAATGTCCGCGGATCAATGTTCTGCGATATTTCCGTTACCGTCGATAGCCGAACAGGCCGTCTTATCATTACTTCCGCCATTGATAATCTTTGCCGCGGCGCTTCAGGCCAGGCCGTGGCAAACGCAAACCTGATGTTCGGGCTGCCCGCATCTTCCGGGCTTGCGTCTGCCCCCCTTGTTCCTTGAATTCCTGTCCAGAAAAAACATAAAAGCAAGGGCGGATCTGAGTGTCCGCCCTTGCTTTTATGCAGCTATCTGCTTCCTCTCAGCCTTGCCAGCCAGCGAAAAGATTCGTGCCTTTTCCATATCCACATCAAGAGCGGCCAGATGCGGTCTTTGGGGTCGAACATGCGCTCTTCGATGAGGGAAAAGGTTTCGTCCTGCCAGGGGCTTTGCACAAAATATTTCCAGTAAGCAAGCTGAGCGGGAAAGAATTTCTGCCAGGGCTTGAGGGACGGAAAGTGAAGAATTTTCCCTTTTAGCTCATCAAGGCGCATGAAACGGCGGTCAAAGAGGCAGAGTTCGTAGTTGAAGGAAGAGTCGGTAAGAAGTAGTTTTTCATGGTCCCGGCTGAGCATGTGGTTGAGCAGATCCTGGTCGAACACGGGGAACTTCAGGCGGGAAAACATTTCCTTCTTGCGCCTGTATTCCTGCCAGAACACGTTTCCGTTTTGGGAGGCGTTCCGCAGAGCCTTAAGATTCATGAGCAGCACGCCGCTATTGAAATAGCGGGACTCTTCAATGTCCAGCGCTTTGAGATAATAACTTTTTTTTCGTTCAGACCAGACGCGTTCAGGGTCGTGGGCGGCAATCATCCATGCTGTGCCCGGGTTCATGTTCCACAGTTCGGCGATGTCCCTCTCAAAGATGACGTCAAAGTCGAAGTATACGACTTTGTCAAGGCTTACGGGCAGCTGCTCATGCAGGCACATGCGGTAAAGGCTTGCTTCCGTATAATTGCCCACTTTTCCGCCTGGAAAGAGCTCAACGATATCGCGGGGAACGGCAATATTATCGTAAAAGGTTATGAGATTGCCGGTTTCTCTGCACAATGTTTCCAGATAAGGCCTTCCCGGAAGCGCAGATTCATCAATGAGCGCATGCACATGCACCGTATCGGATGCGTTGGTAAACAGAGACCGCAGGGCGCAGTATACGGCTTTATACATGCCACCGGAATCGTGAAAGCACAGTGCGCAGTGGATCATGGATGCTCCTGAATCGTTTTTGCAGCAAAACCACCCGCCATCATAAAAAATACCAGCCTCGCTGGCAAGACAGCCCTTGCGCATATTTTGACGCGGAAGTATTTTCAGGGTATCCATAATGCGTTTGCTTCAAACAGCCACTTTAATCAGGACAAACTCATGCCAGCATACACCACGGATTTTCCTGGTACCGCCGTTGACGGCCTTGCATTTTTTGATGCCGCACGCGTGCGCTTCATTGTGCTTGACGTAGATGGCGTGTGCACAGACGGCAAGCTTTACATGCTGGAAAACGGCCGGGCAATCAAATGCTTCAGTTCGTTGGATGGGCTTGGCATAAAAACGGCATTGAAAGCTGGCATAGGCGTTGGGGTGATTACCGGTCGCGATGATCCATGCGTGCATGCGCGCATGGCGCAGCTTGGGGTTAAGGAATATCACCCTGGCCATGAATCCAAGCTTGCAACGCTGCACGAAATTATGGAGAGAAACAGGCTTGCAAGGGAAGAGGTTGCCTATATGGGGGACGACTGGATTGACCTTGACCCCATGAGGTCTGTAGGCATGCCCATAGCTGTTGCAAATGCTGTTGCCCAGGTTAAAAAAGAGGCCCGCTACATTACCGCGGCCAGGGGCGGAGAAGGCGCGGTGCGGGAGGCAGTGGAATTTTTGCTTGCCGCGCGCATGGACGGCAAAAATCCCGCCGACTGGTGGACGACTGATACGGGACCGGCAGCAATATGAACGACGTTCTGCGCAGGAATTTAACGCTTGCCGCTGTATTGCTGCTGATATGGGCCGGCTGGTATGGCTGGCAGGACTGGAAGTTAAAGCAGGAGCTGAACCGTCTTGCGGACATTGCACGTTCCAGCGAACTGGACAAGCTTCTGACTGATCCGCCTGAAGATATCAGGAGCAATGTTGATCTTGCCGTGCGCGGCATTGTTCTCAGGCAGGGAAAGGACGGACGAAAGTCTTTTGAACTTAAAGCTGACTGGGCTACACTTGATGAAAAGTCAAGCGACATAACTATGCGCGATCCTGATATATTGTATACGCTTGAATCAAAGGACAGGAACGGAGCTGATCGCCTTGTACATGCTGTTTCACGCATCGGCCGGGTGGAAAACGGCAATACAAGAATCACCATGTCCGGGAACGTGCATGCAGACAGTGACACAAATACGCTTGCCAGCGACGAAGCCGTTTATTTCAGTGAACGGCGCCTGCTGGATTTTCCTTCCGGGGCCGATCTTGCCGGTGATGGACTCGAAGGTACGGCGAAGCATCTTTTTTGGAATCTTAACGACAACACTATTACCGGAGATCATGGAGTAAAGGCTCGCTGGTATCCGTCTGAGGGAGATTTGCCTCAGTCAAAGCCTGAGCCTGCCCCAATGCTTTCAGACGGCTCAGAGCCTGACGTCAGCGATTCGGCGGTGCTCCTGGAGGAACAGCCATGAAAAAATGCCTTGCTATGCTTGCCTTTGTCCTTTGCTGCCAGTACCAGGCCCAGGCTGCGCCCCTGCCTGTGAGCAGCGAAGGGCCTGTTGATGTGACTTCTGACGCCATGGTATATAATTCTGATAAGAATACGGTTGTCTTCAAAGGCAATGTGGAAGCCGTGCGCGGAGAATTCAAAATGTGGTCTGAATTGCTGACGATTTATCTCGCCAGCGACGGCAAGGAAAAAAGCGGTGATAATTCGTCTTCTCTGACGTCCGCCATGGGCGGCAATGATGTTGATCGCATTGTTGCCGAAAAGAACGTCCGTTTTGAAAATGGAACGCAGCATGGCAGCGCGAGCAAAGCCACATATTTTGCCCGCCCGAACACGCTTGTTCTTGAAGGAAGCCCTGTTCTGCATGATGGGGACAATTCTATTTCTGGCAATGTCATTCGTTATTTTGTTAACGAAAACAGAAGCGTTGTAGAAGGCGCTCCCCAGCGCCGCGTCCATGCGATTTTCTCTTCGAAAGAGAAGAAGAAAGGAAAGTAGAATGAGCTCCACGCTTTCAGCCGCCAATTTGCGCAAACGTTACGGACAGAAAGAGGTTGTTCACGAGGTTTCGCTTGTTATGTCGCAAGGCGAGACTGTGGGGCTGCTTGGCCCTAACGGGGCCGGAAAGACAACGTCGTTTTACATGATCACGGGCATAATTAAGCCTACGTCCGGCACGGTCATGCTGGATGATATGGAAATAAGCGGCTGGCCTTTGTATCGCCGTGCCCGGGTGGGGCTTTCGTATCTCCCTCAGGAAAGTTCTGTCTTTCGGCGCCTTACTGTGCGTCAGAACTTGCAGATCATTTTGGAGCATACGGGGCTGTCCAAGGCTGAGCAAAAAAAGCGGGCTGATGAACTGATGGAAGACTTTGGCCTTTCCAGACTTGAAAAGTCTTACGCTTCATACCTTTCAGGCGGTGAGCGCCGGCGTCTTGAAATAGCCCGGTGCCTCATACGGTCGCCGCAATTCGTATTGCTGGATGAGCCTTTTGCCGGCATTGATCCTTTGGCAGTGGGAGACATACAGACGCTTATCCGTGATCTTAAGGAACGCGGCATCGGGGTGCTTATCTCTGATCACAACGTGCGTGAAACGCTGTCCATTTGCGACAGAGCCTATCTGATGTTCCAGGGCCGCATTATTCTTTCGGGCACGCCGCAGGAAATAGCTGCAAACGAAACAGCCCGCAAGGTTTATCTTGGCGAAGATTTTAAACTTGGATAAAAAAAAGAAGCGTCCACAAATAAAAGGTGTTCTGCCATTACCTTCTGTCTGGGGAAAGGACGGACGCTTCTCTTGAAGCAGCATTGACTTCAGCTGCTTCAACACTCATGTAGCAAGTTTTCTGATTATTTTCAAGAGCAAATAAACAGGTTAGTTCGTTTCATCTCCGGTAAAAAATTTTACGTAGGCCTGATAGCATGCTGCGACGGGCGAGTCTGCAGGCAGCTTGAGCTGACCGATGTTTTTCGGTTGCTGGGGGCGCGGCGGTTTTGCGGGAATCTGTGTGATCTTCTGCTTCTGCAGGCTTTCTTCTTCGGCGCAGAGGTGGAGTTCAACCTTTTGAAAAAAATCCTCCTGCATGAAATCGTTCACCTTTGCCAGAATTTCCGGAGCTGCATAAGAAAGTTCCTGCATCGCGCAGGAATCGTCGCAGCCGATCAGCAAAGTAGCATTTCTATGTCCCAGAGGGTGGGCTGCTCTGCAAAGGTCGTCGCCAAGCACAGAAGCCCAGCTTTGGAAAAGCTGGGTGAGAAGCATATGCTTCTTATCCATGCCATGAGCTGCCAGCCAGCCGCTGAGCCCGTCGCTCAGGCAGGAAAGCGTGCCTGTCCTGCACGACAGATCCCTGCCGGCAAAACGGCGATGGGCATAAGGTGCGCCTGCATTCTTGTCTTTTGAGTGGGCAGTCACTGGATTGCGCGTTTTTATCCCCCCAGCATCGTTACGTACCACGGCGTTTATCCTCATCGCTCCATGCGGAGTAGGGCTGACGGCTTAGCTCAGCATTGAAGTACCGCGATACATGGCTGACTTCTTTGCCAAGCCATGCAGGCTTATCAAAGAGTTCGTCCTCACTGTCCAATTCTATTTCTGCGATGATGAGGCCGGAGTTTGCGCCTTCAAATTCATCCACTTCCCAAATTTTGCCCAGTTCATTGAAAGTATGGCGGGTTTTTTCAATGACTTCACGAGGATCCAGACTTTTTAAAAGTTCGCAGGCTTCTTCAAGGGGTATTTCGTATTCAAATTCGTTGCGGGTTATGCCGTTGCCGCGCAGCTTAATATTCAGAATTCCCCGCCCTCCTGCAACGCGCACGCGTACGGTACGGTTCTGCGTGCGAGCAATATATCCCTGCCTGAAACGCTCAGCTTTTCCCTTGCCTCGCCAGCCATCTCCAGCAACTAAAAATTTACGTTCAATTTCAGTCTGCCTCAAGAAGTCTTCTCCTAAAAGCATCGCGGGATCACATCATGAATGCATTTACCTAAAGCGGGGCGGAAAGCACACGCTTCCGCCCCGCCTCAAATTACCGTTCTTCGCAGAATTAGTTGCTCAGCTTCTGCTTGAGAAGGTCGCCAAGGGTCTGCGTCATGCTGTTGTCGCCGGAATGGTAGTCTTTAGGCTTGCGGCGTTCTTCATCATCCTTGATTTGCTTGATGGAAAGGCCAAGGCGGCGTTCATCAGCGGAAACATGGATGATCTTGGCCTGAACAGTGTCGCCTTCCTTGTACAGCTCGGCCGGAGACTTTACCTTTTTGCCGAGTTCGGTCACATGGATAAGCCCTTCAATGCCTTCTTCCACTTCTACAAAAGACCGAAGTCCGTCACGTTGGTGACAGTGCCGGTGATAATGTTGCCTTCAGGATAGCGGGAAGGAACGGTGCTCCAGGGGTCTTCCGTGAGCTGCTTCATGCCAAGGGTGAACTTTTCGTTTTCCTGATCGACAGTGAGCACCTTGGCCTGGACAACATCACCGACCTTATACATTTCGCTGGGATGGCGGAGCTTTTTGGTCCAGGAAATGTCAGAAACGTGGATAAGGCCGTCAATGCCGTCTTCAATGCCGATGAACATGCCGAACTCGGTGATGTTTTTGATGACGCCTTCAATGACAGTGCCTTCAGGGAAGCGTTCGCCCACAAGTTCCCAGGGATTGGGCTTGACCTGCTTCATGCCGAGAGAGATGCGCTTCTTTTCGCAGTCCACGCCAAGAATGACGACTTCGACTTCATCGCCCTGGCGCACCATCTGGGAAGGATGACGCAGCTTGCGGGTCCATGACATTTCAGAAATGTGCACAAGGCCTTCCACGCCGGGTTCAAGTTCAACAAAGACGCCGTAATCAACAAGATTCGTGACTTTGCCTGTATGGCGGGAACCTTCGGGGAAGCGTTCGGTGATGTCCTGCCAGGGATCGGGCACAAGTTGCTTCAGACCAAGAGAAACTTTCTGGGTTTCTTTATCGAAAGAGAGCACCTTGAGTTCGAGTTCCTGACCAAGCTGAACCATTTCGCGCGGATGGCGAATGCGCTTCCAGGACATGTCGGTGATGTGCAGCAGACCGTCAAGACCGCCAAGATCGACAAACACGCCGTATTCGGTGATGTTTTTAGCCTTGCCTTTGACGATCTGGCCTTCTTCGAGGGTCTTCAGCAGTTCATCGCGGGCGCTGTTACGTGCTTCTTCAAGCAGAACGCGGCGGGATACGATGACGTTGCTGCGGCGGCGGTTGATCTTGAGCACGCGGAATTCATATTCCTGATTGACGAGTGCATCCATATCAGGCACAGGACGAAGATCAACATGGGAACCGGGCAGGAAAGCCTCCACGCCGCCAAGGTCAACGGTGTATCCGCCCTTGATGCGGTGGGTGATGACGCCTTTGATGATGCCGTTTTCTTCCAGCACTTTTTCAAGCTGGTCAAACAGCTGCATGCGTTTGGCCTTTTCAAACGAAAGGGTGATCGTACCGTCATTTTCGTTTTTCTGGACGACATAAACGTCGACCCGGTCACCGATATTGACGGTCATGTTGCCCTGAGCATCCCGAAATTCTGCAGCGGGAATCTGACCCTCTGACTTGAAGTTCACATCCACCAGAACGGTGTCGTCATCCATGCGCACGATTTCGCCCTTGACGATGGAACCTTCTTCAAGGTCGCCCATTTCAGGGGTAAGATACTGCTCGAGCGCAGTTTCAAAGCTCATTTCGGAATCTTGGTTTTCCATGTTGTTTTCGGCAATTGCCATAGGGATCCTCCAACCTGACAAACAAATTTCCGCCGCTTTGGGCAGGTTTTTCTAAATATCCTCATTTTAAAAAAAAGACAAGCGCTTTGTTGTGGCTGATGCCGGGGCTTTTCAGACCTGGCAGGGGTGATGAATGACGCTGCTGCGCCAGCGTTCTGCATTTAAAAAATATTGTCCCGGCTGAGGGCATGCGGGGCTGTCGCATTCATGCGGGGCTCAAGCCGCTTCATTGCTTCATTGAGAATGTCTTCCGGCGTCTGGCTGGCATCCAGAACTGCTACCCTTTCTGGTTCCAGGCGGGCTATTTCCAGAAATCCGCTGCGAACTCTCTGATGGAAGGCCATTTCCTCGGCTTCAAACCGTCCCTCGCTTTCTGCCGTGCCCATGAGGCCGTTTCTTCTTCTTGCCCTTCGCAGTCCTTCTTCGGCAGGAAGATCCAGAAGAAGTGTTATGTCCGGAATCATGCCTTTGGCGGCAAAGTCGCTTGCGTTGCGCAAAAAAGCGGGATCCATGCCTCTGCCGTAGCCTTGGTAAGCAACGGTGGAATCTGCATACCTGTCGCATATCACCCATTGCCCTCCAGCCAGGGCGGGTCTAATAATTTCAGCGGCATGCTGCGCGCGGTCTGCGAGAAAGAGAAACAGTTCGGCATTGTCGTCAAGACTGCTGGATTGGCTGAGCAGAATACGCCTTAAATCCTTCCCCAGCCCTGAACCTCCAGGTTCCATGGTAAGCAGAAAAGGAATGCTCCGGGATTCGAATTCCCTGGCAAGTAGTGTAATTAATGTGCTTTTGCCAGAGCCTTCGATGCCTTCAATGGTTAGAAACATGCATAATCCTTTGGTTTGCGGCCTTATACGAGGGAGCCTTGCATATCCTGCCCGCCATTCCGCTTTTTATCTGTTTCTGCCGCTGAAGCCGGCGTGGGCAAGGGGCGGTAGAGTTTGTCGCCTTTTGAGCAGTACCACTGGGGTGACTGCCCCGCTTCAGGCAGCACTTCACGGAAATGATCCATTTTGGCGTCCAGGTCATCGGCGAAGTGCAGGGCCCATGCTTCTGGAGTGAGGGGTTCCCTGACTGCGCCGAATTCAATGCGTCCGTGATGACTTGCGATGAGGTGTCTAAAATGCGCCTGCAGTTCCGGATTCAGATCGGATTTTTTTAAAAAAGGCTCGAGCATAAGCAGCCCTTGGACGATATGCCCCAGCAGATTGCCTTCCGTCGTATATTCGGTAGCGAGCGGCCCCGTCATTTCATCCAGCTTTCCAAGGTCATGCAGAAGTGCCGCTGCGAGAAGGGTCTGGCGGTCAAGCTCCGGATAATGATCCGCCATGAGCATGCACATCCTGGCTACCGAAAGGGAGTGCTCAAGAAGACCTCCGGCCCGTGCATGATGCATGCTCTTTGCCGCAGGGGCATTCAGAAGGCGCTGCCGTATTTCTGCATGGGAAAGAACGGAGCGCACAAATTTTTTCCATGGCTTATGGATGAATGTTTCCGCGCAGAGCCTTTCCATTTCTTTCAGCATCTCTTCGCCGGTTAAAGGGCTGGATGCTACAAAGTCTGCCAAGTCAAGCCTGGCGCATTCATCTTCGTCCATGACGCGCAGGCTGCTGATATTGATCTGCAGTCCGCGAAATTCTCCCACGATGCCCAGGACATGCGCCCATGCCGGGCTTGGCCTGCTTTTGAGCCCCCGAGTCGCGCTCTCCCATTTTTCCTGATCGTCGCTTCTGCCGTATCTTGGGCTCCATATCGTTGCGGGCAGACTGCCTGTGGCGTCGCCGAGTTGAAGCTTCCAGTAATCGCCAGCCTTTGGCGAAGATTCAAGAGAGGCTTCGCGGATGAGGTAAACGGAGTCTATTTTGTCATTGACATTAAGTCCGCTGATCTTTTGGTGCTCTGTCATGTCGGTTCCTGAAAGACGTTCCGGTAGTGCTTGCCCGCCAGGCTGTGGCCGGCTCTGCATATATGCCAAAAAAAAATGCCTTCCGCAATCTGGGCGCGCTGTTTTTGGACGGGCCGTTTCCCTTGCGAAAAATTTTCCCTGCGGCTACAAGTCGTAAAAAGAGGCGGGGACATGCCTCTGCAATATTTGTCACGGAGGAAATTATATGCCCATTACCACACCGAGGGAAATGTTTGCTCGCGCCTACAAAGAAGGCTATGCCATCGGCGCTTTTAATGTGAACAACATGGAGATTGTCCAGGGCATCATGCAGGCAGGCGCAGAAGAGCGTTCTCCGCTGATTCTGCAGGTTTCAGCCGGAGCCCGCGCCTATGCGGGGCAGACCTATATTATGAAGCTGGTGGAAGCCGCTCTTGAAGAAGCCGATATCCCTGTCGTGGTGCATTTGGACCATGGCGCGGATTTTGATATTTGCAAGGCTTGCATCGACGGCGGCTTTTCTTCAGTCATGTTCGACGGATCGCATTTTCCGTTTGAACAGAATATTGCCATAACAAAACAGGTTGTTGAATACGCTCATGAACGCGGCGTCTGGGTTGAAGCAGAACTTGGCCAGCTTGCCGGCGTGGAAGATGATGTGCATGCAGAGCACAGCATCTATACGGATCCCGACCAGGCCGTGGAGTTCGTGCAGCGTTCCGGCTGCGATTCCCTGGCCATAGCCATAGGCACAAGTCATGGGGCATACAAATTCAAGGGCGAAGCCAAGCTTGATTTCGACCGGCTTGATAAAATTTCTTCCATGCTGCCGGAATATCCTCTGGTGCTTCACGGCGCTTCCAGCGTGCCTCAGGAATTTGTCGAGATGGCAAACAAGTATGGCGGACAGCTTGGAGGCGCAAAGGGCGTTCCTGAAGATATGCTGCGCAAGGCTGCCCGGTCCGGCGTATGCAAGATCAATATAGATTCTGACATCCGGCTTGCCATGACCGCAAACATCCGCAAGTATTTCGCCGAGCATCCCGAAGCCTTTGATCCGCGCGCCTATCTGAAGCCGGCGCGCCAGGCGGTCAAGGAAATGGTGCAGAGAAAGATCCGCAACGTTTTGGGCAGTTCCAATAAGATATAGCACAATACGATGTCATCAGGCGGCATGCCGGCATCCGGGAGTCCGGGGCGCACGCCCCGGCTTCCTGCAGGTAAATACCTGTCAGGCTTTGCTGCCACAGGGCATTTGACGCTGTGCTGAGGCAGGGCTAACATAGCTCATCTGGCTTATCACATTTGTTTTTGCAATTTGCTCATTAAGGAACATTACCCATGCTTGATCTTAAATTGCTGCAAAGGCAGCCTGAGGTTGTCGCTAAGGCGCTTGCCGACCGTCATTCAAATATTTCCATTGAAGAATTTCAGATGCTGGACGGAAAACGCCGTTCTGCGCTTACGGAAGTTGAAACGCTGAAAGCACAGCTGAAGAAGGAGTCTGGAGAAGTAGCCCGCATGAAGCGGGCTGGGCAGGATTCTTCTGAGCTGGTTGCCAGGCTGGGAATGCTCTCTGATCGCATTAAGGAACTTGACCAGAAGGCTGACGAACTAAAGGAGCAGCTTTATCAGTGGATGCTGCGCGTTCCCAATATCCCTGATGCTTCCGTGCCCGTTGGCCTGGATGAAAATGACAATCCTGAGCTTCATCGCTGGGGCACTCCGCGGGATTTTGGTTTTTCGCCGAAACAGCATTTTGAGGTGGGCGCAGCCGCGGCCGGGCTTGATTTTGAGCGCGGAGCAAAACTTGCCGGTTCCCGTTTTTGCGTATCTCATGGCGTGTTTGCCCGCATGGAACGAGCCCTGATGAATTTTTATCTGGATACGCAGACGACGGAATTCGGAGCAACTGAAATCCTCCCGCCGTTCATGGTCAACCATGCAACCATGCAAGGTACGGGGCAGCTGCCCAAGTTTGAAGAGGATCTCTTTAAAATGCCGGCATGGGACTTTTACCTCATACCCACGGCCGAAGTTCCCGTGACCAATCTGCATGCAGGTGAAATTCTTGAAGAAGATCAGCTCCCGCTGCGCTATACGGCTGGCACGCCCTGCTTCAGGTCCGAAGCGGGGTCTGCGGGCAAGGATGTGCGCGGTCTGATTCGCCAGCATCAGTTCATTAAAGTTGAGATGGTGCGCTTTTCCCATCCGGACAAATCCTGGGAAGAACTCGAAAACATGCGCCGCTGCGCAGAGATCCTGCTTGAAAAGCTGGAGCTGCCATACCGCACCATCACGCTTTGCACCGGCGACATGGGATTTGGCTCTGCCAAAACCTACGATGTGGAAGTGTGGCTGCCCGGGCAGAATACCTACCGTGAGATTTCTTCCTGCTCAAACTGCATAGATTTTCAGGCCCGCCGGGCGAATATACGTTTTCGTCCAAAAGGCGGCGGCAAGCCAGAATTTGTGCATACCCTTAATGGGTCAGGGCTGCCGACAGGGCGGTCCATGGTGGCTGTTATTGAAAATTACCAGCAGGAAGATGGTTCCATCGTTATCCCTAAGGTGCTTCGTCCCTATATGGGCGGGCTGGATGTGATTCGTCCGGACGCCGTCTGATAACCCCTAACATGCGGGAGAGTGAAACGTGGCTGCAATGGGACATGTTAAAGACCTGATCCGGCGTTTGTCGGCATTGACTCTGCCCCTGAGTCTGCTGATCGTTTTTGCGGGGTCTGTACAGACCTCTTCTGCGGCTGATCCTCAGATGATCAAGCGCCGCGTGAACCAGGTGGAATACCACGTCAGAGAATTTGAAAAAGAAGTCGCGCAGCAGCGCGGCGGCGAAAAAATGGTCTGGCGCAGCAGGCAGGCTGCCCTTGAGCGCGTCCAGCAGCTTAAGCTTGAATTTCCCGATGATCCCGACGTCGAAAAGCTTTACCAGCGCGTACGCATCGCGCTTATGAAGAGCATGGGCGAATATACAGAGGTGTCTGAAGACTGGACCCTGTATAAGCGCAACGAAGACAATCTGCGCAAGGTCATAGCCGAAGCGGGTAAGAAGCAGTGGGAAGAACTGCTTGCAAAGCATAAGGACAAGCTTCTTGCCAAAACCTTTCCTGCGCCTGATTCCGACAAGGTTTCGATCGAGGACATCAAGGGGAGCTATGTCCTGCTTGATGACGTGCAGTATCCGCACCATCAGTTCTACGGAGCAACGGGAGAATATGTCTTTTCCGGCAAGCCGTCTTCAGGCTATTATTTCGTGAATATAGGCGTCCGCGACTGGGTGGGGCCCTATGAGGCCGTCAAGAGATTCCGCCGCAATGTCGATTCATCCTTGGCAGAGGTGAAGAACTGGACCGTCCTGGGCGAAATCGTGAACATTACCGCTGAAGTACCTCAGGCTGGCGAAGATAAGATCGGCAATTTTCAGTACGGCTGGGTCATAAAGCCTGTGGCCCTGTACGTTCCAGACCATGTGATGGCAGTCTATGATGCAGAAAAAGAATCTTCGGGAACCTACATAGGCGAAGAGCGCGTCGCCCAGATCAAGGACAGCTGGTATACGGTCAAAGAGATACCGGACGACGTCACGCCTGAGCGCCTTATGGAAATATTCATGACCGCCATCAAAGAAAAGAACTATGCGCTGTACGAAAAATGCATTGATCCTGAACGCCGCGAGACCGATATTGCGGAAGACAGGCTGCGCTATCACTGGGATCTGCATCAGGAGCGGTTTCACGGGCAGTATATCCATGCCTCGTTTGACAAGGCGAAGATATCTGTCGTGAAGGGCTTTGACGAAGGAAACGATCTGATGAACTTCTTTCTCGATGACAAGCAGAAGGCGACCCTGACCAAAATAGGCGGCACAAAGATAGAAGAAGCCATTGTTGAAAGCCGCGCCTATGATGACAACGGCAAGCAGCTTGGTTCGCCCCATCCGCATAAGCTTGTCCGCCGCGGCGGCGGGCGCTGGTATGTCGAAGACTATGCCGCCCGTTTTTAAAGGGCATCACAGAGGGAGTTTGCAGTTATGAAAATATCCGTGAGAATTTTGGCGGCATGCTCGGCGGCCCTGATGCTCCTGTGCCCTGCAGCGGGCTGCTTTGCAGACGAAGGGAACAAGCCGCATGTTGACGCCGTAATTGCCAAGGCAAGGCAGGAAGCTGAACAAAGGCAGAAGGATGCTGAAGAGGCTAAGGCAAATGAGGGCAAGCTATCGCTGAAAGCCATCACTTCTCTGATCCAGGAAGAGCAGAACCGGACCCGCGGCGTCATAAGCGCCAGAATGTTTGAGAACCCCGACAGGGATTATGTGCTTCAGGCTTTCAGGCAGTATCTTCTTCAGCAGCCCATCAATATCAAGGGCGGGGCAGAACTTGCGCCAGGTGAAGAGGCCAACAGGGATGAAATCGTCCAGCTCTACAAGATAATGAAGTGCATGCAGGAGGAATTTCGCCCTGCGTTCCGGCGCGTTTTGCGAATGGCCATAGTCGGTGAATTTGCAAAGCGCTTGCGTAAGCTCGAGCTGACCCACCAATATGTAAACGAGTATTTTACCGAGAAGTTCAAAGCGTTTGACGATGCTTTCTACAACTTTAAGAAAGATGTGGACACCATGCAGGCGAACGGTGTGTACGATGTCAGCGGTCCCGAGATCTTGATGGCTTCTGGCCTGGACAAGTTTGCCACGGATTCCATGAGGCTCCAGCCCCGGTTCGATAAGACGCTGCGCGCTCTGGACAATCATCTGCGAGCCATAAGCACCGAAGTGCTGAACCAGCTGTACACGGATGCCGAGACGCTCTATAAGCAGCATGAAGAGTCGATCAAGGCGTATGAACGGGTCAGGGATGCCATTGCTGTCTATAAGTATGCAGATCGCGTGGCAGGCATCATGTCCAACTATGCAGAGCTGATCTCGCAGGTCGAGCTCTTGTGCCTCAGGATCAAGACTCTGATACAGGATGCGGAAAAAGAAGATACCATCATTGGCAAGGTTCGCATGATGAGCAAGTCGCTTACGCCGCATGGTGCTTTTCAGGTCGATGACGGTGCAGTCAGGCAGGGCACTCCTGTCTACACGCGCCGGGCTCTCCATGCCATACGAGAATGCAGGAGTTATTATCTTGAGGCGGCCAAAAAGCTGAATGCAGCCAATCAAGGACTGCCGGGTTACAAGCCAATCCCAACCGTATGGAAGTGATCTGCAGCATTGAATCGCATCAGGTTTAAACAGGAAAGCGGCTGGAAAATTTCCCGCCGCTTTCCTGTTTAATTTTTTCTTGTGAAATGCAAAAAGGGTTTGCGGCAGTACCGCAAACCCTGAAATTTGGTGGAGATGAAGAGAATTGAACTCTTGGCCTCTTGAATGCCATTCAAGCGCTCTCCCAACTGAGCTACACCCCCGTGCGATGAATTACTTGCCATAATAGTGTTTGGCAGTCAAGAAAAAAATGCTCTCAAGCTGTTTTTTTATAGGTAACTTGCTGAAGGGAGACAAACCTGTTTATTCATTCGAGCTCTGCAAGCGCATTCAGGATGGACTGAAGTTCGCCTTCTTCCTGCGCTTCCCGCATCAGCCTGCCTATGTATTGGAGCTGCCTTCTCCGAGCTTCATGGCTCTGAAGGCGGGCGTAGTCTTCGCAGGCTTTTTTCATGTCTGGCGTCAGAGGGATACGCATGCGCTTTGCTGGCGCAAGGCCGGCTATTTTTGCACCTGTTTTCTGAAGCGCAGAGCTTTCACGTTTTTTTTGCGAGCGGCTTGGCTTTTCCTGCATGCTTTCGCCGCCGATCTGCCATGAACCTTTGCGCGGCATTACTGCTGCACCTCAATCAGCCCGTTGTTTCCGCTGTAAGTCTCTCCGTCTTCCAGTTCGAGGGATTCAATTTTTTCTTCTAGCCATTCCACAAGAGAACGGGCGGTGTGGTAATTGAGGAGAATGCGAGAGTGTATGCGCCGGATAATGACGTGTTCGCCGTTATCTTCGTATACGCTCTTTTCCATTCCCATTGTTCCGTCCTTTTCTACGGAGCGCTCAGAGTATGAGGGCAGCTTGTCACTTTCGAGGTAGAAATTCATTTCGATTTCGCCCTGCGGATTAATGCCGCCCCATACTCCATGGGCGACGTTCAGGTTGCTGCCGTTGTCTACGGTATATTCATAGCGGATCTGCGTTGGAAATTCATCCATGGAATTCATAAAAACCTCGTGGACAAGTATTGGAACAGTCCATTCTGCAGTTTGCGGAAGAAAAGGTTATTTTTCTCTTAAAGCGTTTTGTCTGGCTTTAAGGATGGGCTTCAAAAGATAGTCAAGAGCGTGCACAGATACCGCCTTTTTGGCATAGCTGAATTCATCAAATGCCGTAAGAAATATTATAACCGTATCCTTATCTTCTTTTCTTATCTCCTCAGCGGCCTGAAGCCCTGTCACCCCGGGCATCTCTATGTCAAGTATGAGAATTCTGAGATCCTCCTCCCTGTATTTCAAAAGGGCTTCTCTTCCGTTTTCCGCCTCATAAAACAAAGCCACCCCGTCATACCTCGCCCTTAATTTTTTAAGAAGCACCTTTCTCTCAATGCTCTCATCATCTGCTACAAGTATTTTATACATCATATCCTTCCTGAGGGATACTAAGAACTATTCTGGTTCCCCTTCCCTCTTCCGATTCGATTTCAAGTCCTCCGGCCCCTTTGTACAGAGTGTTAATGCGCCTGTATATATTTCCAAGTCCGATTCCTATTTTTGCTGTACTGTTTTCATCAGAATCTCTGAGTCTTTCCAAAAGTGAATCCAGCATCTCCCTTTTCATACCCAGACCATCATCGGAGATGGTGATTTCCACCATGCCTCCGTCTTTCAAATCAATGCTTACACTTACCTTTCCTCCCTGCTCTTTCCTGGCTATTCCATGCACTATGGCATTTTCAACC